>JALZOI010000032.1 GCA_030857245.1 Myxococcota bacterium | reverse complement strand
GGCCACGCCAGCCCGACGAGGAGACCCGACAGCTCGCGTCGGCCCCGCCCGATCCGGACGCCGAGGACAGCGGGCTGCTCACCCCGGCGGGCCAGAAGCTGCGGCCCGGCTCGTGGGACGCGATGACCACGCCGGACACCGGCCACGGCACGGGCGCTCCGCCCGACGACCTCGACAACATCGGCGAGAACACGCTGATCAGCGCGCCCGGCGGGGGCGGCTTCATGATGGACCTCGGCGGCGAGGACAGCATCGACGCGACCGTGATCACCGGCGCCCCGCGCGCCGAGACCGCCACCGACGTCGGTGCGCACGCCGCCCCGGACGACGACGGCCCGAGCGACGCCACCAGCGACGAGCCGCTCCCCGACGACGACGACGACGAGGGACCGACGCTGTCACGCGACAGCTTCTCGTTCCAGCCGCGCGTGGCGCGCGGTCGCAACCAGCCGCCAGCGGCGCTCGCCGCCAAGATCCATGCGCCCGCGGTGAGCTCGTTACGGCAGCCCAAGGCGTCGCGCCGGACCCCACCAGGGGGCGTGCCCGCGCAGGGCAACGTGCTGCAGCAGATCGTCGGCGCCCAGCGCAGCGAGCCGATGCCGGTGCCGCACGCGCCGATCACGACGCGGACGCCCGCGACGGCAACCCCGGTCGCTCCGCCGCCCGCCGTGGCGCCTCACCTCGAGCCCTACGCGAGCGCGCAGGGCCAGCCCCCGCAGGCCTCGTACGCCCCGCAGGCCTCGTACGCCCCGCAACCCGGCTACGCCCCGCAACCCGGCTATCCGCCAACGTACGCCCCGTATCCGCAGGGCTATCCGCCGGCGGCGCCGCAACCGGGCTATCCGGCGCCCGGTCCCGGCGGCTATCCTGTCCAGAGCCCCGGCGGCTATCCCGGCCAGGGCGGGGCTGGCTATCCACCGCAGTACGCGCCCTACCCGCAGGCCGGCGCGCCACCGCAGCCGACCTCGCCGAACGCGCTCTACCAGTTCGCCCCGCATGGCCCGACGCCGCAGCCGATGAGCCTGACCGGGCAGCTCCGGCTGTTCGAGGCCGACGAGCTGCCATCGATGTACCAGCTCGGTGCGACCCGCCGGCGCTGGTTCACGTACATCGTGGCCGGCCTCGTCGCGGTGTCGGTGGCTGCCGGCACCACGTTCTTCATCATCCGCTCGACGCGCAACAGCACGCCGACCGTCGGTTCGATCACCATCAGCTCGTCGCCGCCGGGCGCCGACATCATGTTCGATGGGGAGCGGCTGACCGAGAAGACGCCGTACACGATCAAGGGTGTCACCGTCGGGACGAGCCACGACATCCGCGTCGAGCTCGCGCGGCACACGCCGTATGTCGACAAGATCGACATCCCGCGCAGCGGCGGCGCGGTGCCGGTGATGGCGCTGCTCAAGCCGGTCACCGGCAAGCTCGTCATCAACAGCCAGCCGGGCGGCGCCGAGATCCGGCTCGACGGGGTCGTCAAGGGCTTCACGCCGGCGACCCTCCTCGAGCTGCCCGTCGACCCCGGGATGAAGCTCGAGCTCCGGCTCAAGGACTACCAGCCCGTCGTGCAGGACCTCAGCTGGCCCTCCGACGGCAAGATCAGCCTCGACATCAAGCTGCAGCGGTGATGCGCCGCACGGCGTCGTCTCGAGGGTGTCGGGCCGTGCCGCGTTTCGTCACTCCCTAGGGACAACAGTCACCAGCGCGATTGTTTCCCCGTCCTCGACAACTCCGTTATCATCGACCGTCATCATCGACCGTCTGGAGGTACCTCATGCGCTCGACTCTCGCCGCCTGCGTGCTCACTCTCTCGCTTGCTGCATGCGGCTCCACCAAGGGCGGCGGCGGCGACACCGATGGTGGTAACGGGAAGCCCGACGCCTGCGTCGGCCTCCAGTGTCAGATCGTCGACTGCTCACCGACAGGCCAACCCCCGACGTCGCTGAGTGGCACCGTGTTCGCGCCGAACGGCACGCTGCCGCTCTACGGCATCACGGTCTACATCCCGCTCGGTGATCCGGGTCCGGTCTCCGACACGCTCGCGTGCGATCGCTGCAGCAGCACGCTGCCCGGCGGCGCCGTCGCGCAGGCGACGTCCGGCGAGGACGGCACGTTCACGCTCGAGAACGTGCCGGTCGGCGACAACATCCCGCTCATCATCACGAGTGGCAAGTGGCGCCGCCAGATCACGATCCCGCGCGTCGAGCAGTGCGTGGACACGCCGCTCGTCGCCGCGCAGACCGCGCTGCCGAAGAACAAGGCGGAGGGCGACATCCCGAAGATCGCGGTCACCACGGGCAACGCAGACTCCATGGAGTGTCTCGCTCGCAAGCTCGGCATCGAGGATTCCGAGATCTCGACGAACGCCGGCGCCGGACGGATCCATCTCTATGCCGGCAATGGTGTGAACAAGTTCGTCAGCGGATTCCCGGGCGGCAGCGCGCAATCCTTCGGCGGTGCGGAACCGTTCTGGAGTAGCGCTGATGCGCTCAAGGCCTACGACATCGTGATCTTGTCTTGCGAGGGCTCACAACTCGGGGGAACGGCCAAGTCACAAGGAGCGCTCGACGCCATGAAGGCGTATGCGGATGCGGGCGGGCGGGTGTTCGCGTCGCACTGGCACAACATCTGGATCAGCGGAAAGTTTCAGAACGGCGTCGGGGCGCCCACGCCGGCCGTCTGGGACAGCATCGCGACGTGGGAATCGCGCACGGACTACAACGGACTGGAAGTCATCGACGAGGCCGCGAACCCCAAGGGCCAGGCCTTCGCGAACTGGATGGTCAACGTCATGGCGTCGACCACCCGCGGCGAGTTCCCGGTGACGCAGGGCAAGGTCACGTCCGTCAGCCTCGACCAGACCAAGGCCGAGCGCTGGGTCTACACGAAGGGCGCAGGCATGACCCCACAGATGTTCCAGTTCACGACGCCCAACGAGGTGGTCCCGGACCAGCGCTGCGGCAAGGTCGTGTTCACCGACATGCACGTCTCCGGGAGTCGCATGTCGGGTGATTTCCCGAACAGCTGCGTGGGTGGTGCGTCCAACCTCAGCTTGACCCCGCAGGAGAAGGCGCTCGCCTTCATGTTCTTCGACATCGCATCCTGCGTCGGCGGCATCTTCTAGAACGGACCGTCCGAGCTGCGCGACCGACGCGACGTTGGTTTCCCTCCGTGGTCAACCGCAGCGTCTATTCTGTCACCTCGTCGGCTCCGATGTCGAAGCGGGCACCCTGTGGGCGAGCGTCGCCGTCAACGTCGAGGGCTGGCCCCGTATCAACAGCATCGCGAGCGGGGCTGTTCGCCTTGAGGTGGTAGTTGCGAGCCGCGCGGTCCACGAACATCGGGTCCGTGTTTGGCGCTCCAGCGACTGCCGTGGGCCCCGCGATCGAGCTCACGAGATTACATCCATTGATCGGCACGCGGCTGGAGCCGCCGGGCGCCCAGATGATGCTCGAACGAAACGTCATGGCGGAAGAGCAAACGACCGCACGGGGACCCGAGCCTGAATCGGTTCCCGAATCGGCGATGGTGGAGAAGGCAACCGAGCCGGTCGCCATTGGAAGATCGAGAGCGAGCGTGGAACAGTCATAAACGAGAGCATTGGTGATGTCCAAGGTGGCCGTCTGACCGTCAGCGCTGACGCAGACGTCGTAGCCGTGGATGACGAGGCGATCGGCGGTGAGCGAGGAACCCAGCGAAACCCGCAATCCCGTGTTGCCTGACTCGCCCTCGATGGTGACATCGCGGAGAGTCGTGAATCCGGTGGCCGCGATACCTGCGAAATAGCCGCGGACGCGTGAACGTTCCAGTGAGGATGGTCCGGCCGACGATCCGATCGCGAGTGCTGTGCCGAGCTGACTTTCGAAGTTGAGATCCTCGATCGCGATCGGCACGTGGACCCGCATCAGCGTGTCGTCGCCAGCTGAGCCGATCAGGCTGGCGTCATGACCATGCAGGAAGAGTTTCGTCGCTGTCGTCTGCTGCGGTTCGATGGTGAACGATGCATTCACCGTGTACACGCCCTGCGCCATGACGATGTGACTTCGGGTGGCGCTGGTCTGCGAGACCGCAAACAAGATCGTGCGACACGGCGCTGCCTTGGAACACGTACCAGTATCAGCGCCGCCCGGGTCGAGGTAGACCGTCGCGGCCTCTGCCACACATGCTCCATCTTCACCGCATCCTCCGCTCGCGCACTCGGTGTCGAGCATGCACCCGCGGCAAGCGTGGTCGTCGCAGGTCGGTGTGCGGCCGCTGCAATCGGCAGTGCTCACGCATTGGACGCACGCACCAGTAGCGGCGTCGCATACGGGTTGGTCGAGGAACCGCATGCAGTCCTCAGAAGCGGCACACGCTTCGCAGACGTCAGTCGTGACGTTGCAAACCGGGGCCAGCGCCGCGCAGCCATCCGTGGAGCACGCGGGAATCACGCACTCGTTATCGACGCAGGCGAGGCCCGACGCGCAGGTGCGGTTGTCCTCGTCGATACCAGCTTGAGCGCAGTCGGTCGGACCGGAGCAGCACACCGCCGGATTGGCTCGCTTGCAAGCGATGCTACCGACCGCGAGTACACTCAGCACCAGCACTCGTAAAAAAACCTGCACCATGCACCTCCGGTGCGCATCGTGCCAGGAACGGGGAGTCTTTGAGGTCTGGATGTGCATGGGACGGACTATCGGCACCCTACGTCACCGGTTGCTACCGAAGGTTGGGCGGGCCGACCGTCGCTCCGGTCCACGGACGGTGATAGCGTCCCCGGACCATGGCAGCCA
This sequence comes from Myxococcota bacterium, assembly GCA_030857245.1. Taxonomy (GTDB): domain Bacteria; phylum Myxococcota_A; class Polyangia; order Haliangiales; family Haliangiaceae; genus JABFXX01. The sequence goes on along the minus strand of JALZOI010000032.1, from coordinate 18,531 downwards.
CGGCAGCGAGACAGTCGGCAATGGGCGAGATCACGACGCTCCTCGGTCGCGGTGCGGCCTTCGAGGGCAAGCTCACGTTCGAGGGGACGGTCCGCATCGACGGCCGGTTTCGCGGCGAGGTGTTCTCCGATGACGTGCTCGTGATCGGCGAGGGCGCGGTCGTCGAGGCCGAGCTCAACGTGGGCGAGGTCATCGTGCAGGGCACGGTCATCGGCAACATCAATGCGAAGCGCTCGATCGAGATCCATGCGCCGGGTCGCGTGAAGGGCGACGTCCACACGCCGAGCCTCCAGATCGACAAGGGCGTCATCTTCGAGGGCCGGTCGTTCATGGAAGGCATCGCCGGCAAGCCCGCGCAGGCCGCTGCCCCGGCCGCCGCCAAGCCGAGCGCGCCGACCCCCGTGAAGTAGCGAGCCGCGCCCTTGCGGCTGCTGATTCGGATCCTCGGCGGCGTCCAGCGGAGGCGCGGTGCCGTCACCGTGATCGCGCTGATCATCGGCCTCGTCATCGGCTTCGCCGCGCTCGCGAGCAACGTGCTCGAGGCCGAGACCGACTGGGTCGATCACTCGATCCTGAAGGCGCTGCGCAGCGCCGACGGCACCGAGCCCATCGGTCCGGCGTGGCTCGAGCGCACGATGGTCAACCTGTCGGCGCTCGGCTCGGCGGCCGTGGCGACGCTCGTCGTCATCGTGACGTGCGTGTTTTTCTTGATGGTGCGGCGGCCGCGCCAGGCCGCGCTCGTGATCGGCTGCGCGATCGGGACCTCCCTCGCCATCACGCTGCTGAAGGACTTCATCGGGCGCGAGCGGCCGTCGATGATCGTCGCCATCGACATGGCGCAGGGACTGTCGTTCCCGAGCGGGCACACGATGATCGCGTCGGCGCTGTACCCCACGATCGGCTTGCTGGTGGCGTCGACGCTGAAGCACTACCGGCTCAAGGTCTTCGTGTTCGTGATGACGGCGCTGCTCGCGCTGCTGATCGGGTTCACGCGCATGTACCTCGGCGTGCACTTCCCGACCGACGTCGCCGCCGGCTGGATGCTCGGGCTCGCCTGGGCGCTGACCTGCGGGCTGGTGGCGAGCTGGCTCCAGCTCCACGGTCACGTCGAGCCGCCGTCGGCGCCGGCCGCCGCGGCGCCCGGCCCCTCCTCCTGAACCCGGGCGGGAGAGGTTTGGCGCGTCGCTGCGGGCGCAAAGGCGCTATCTTCATCGTTGATGGCGACCGCGCCGCACCCACCCTTCGCACTCGCGTGGCTCCGCCAACGTGATGCAGGTGCTCGTGCGATCGAGGCGATCGAAGAGCGCGAGCTGGCGGCCTTGTCTCCGGAGCAGGCCCTCGGCTGGACCGATGCGCTGCTCGGCGCGACCCCCACCGCCTCGATCGATCCTCGCCGGACGACGACCTCGGGATTCGTCGAACAACAGCGGCTGTTCGCGCGCGCACGCAGATGAACCAGATCTTCGAGGCAGCGCTCGAGGTCGAGGGCATCTGCCGGGCCGCGGGATTTCGGTTCTGCTTCATCGGCGGCCTCGCGGTTCAGCGCTGGGGGCAGCCACGGATGACCGCGGACGTGGACCTCACCGTCGTCACGGGCTTCGGTGGCGAGGCGCCCTTCGTCGACGCCCTGCTGGCGAGGCTGCGCGGTCGCATCCCCGACGCTCGCGAGTTCGCGCTGCGCCATCGCACCCTGCTGCTGTTCGCGGCCAACGGGATCCATGCGGACGTCGCGCTCGGCGCCATGCCGTTCGAGGAGCGCGCCGCGGATCGCGCGTCGCCCTACGTGCTGTCCCCGCCGACCAGCGTCACGACGTGCTCGGCGGAGGATCTCGTCGTTCACAAGGCCTTCGCGGGGCGAGACAAGGACTGGCTCGACATCCAGGGGATCGTGCGCCGCTGCGGCAGCGGGTTGGAGCGGGCGTTGATCTGGGAGGAGCTCGCTCCCCTCCTCGAGCTCCGCGACGATCCGTCGATCGAGCCACGGCTCCGTCAGCTCCTCCGTCCGTGAGCCTCTGGACCGGGCGGCGGCGTGGCTTGGAAGCGACCGCGCACCATGCCACTCTATGGCGTGCGCTGGTTCTTCATCGCGGCGGCGCTCCTCGGGCCCGGCTGCGACCAGGTGATCGGGCTCGACCGGCGCTCGCCCGAGGTCACGATTCGCTACGAAATCCACGAGGTCCGCAACGCACCCGATGGCAGCCCGACCATCGCCGTGATCTCCGATCCGCGCTCGTTCGAGGTCGTGCTCGCCGACGGCACGCTGCCCGATCTCGTCATGCGGCCCGACGGCGCACTCACGTTCGAGCGAGCCGCGGAGGATCAGGTCTACCGGCTCGCCGTACGCCTGCCCGATGACCGCTTCATCGAGTACCAGGCGGTCACGCCGACGCTCGCGATCGTCGAGCCGGTGATCGGTCGCAACGATCGCAGGGCGGCGACCACCGGCTCGACCGTGAAGCACGTCGTGTCGAACCCGCCGGCCGGCTCCACGTCACACGTGGTGACGACGGGGTTGTGGACCCAGACGTCGCAGGACGTCGGGGGCGCCGGTGCCACCAGCGCAGCCTTCGCGTTCCCGTGGGCCGCGGCGCGCAGCCGGTTCGGTGCGCCGGGTGTCCTGCTCGCAGACCTGCACGACCGCGCGTACGCGATGAGCACGGGCGTCGCGCAGGGGCGTCGAGGGACTGCGTACTTCGCGCTCACCCACGGGTGCACGCATGCGTTCTCGACGCTCGGGGTCGTCCCCGTCGAGATGGGCTGCACGGTCGCCCCGCTGGCTTTCGATCGCTGCACGCACGTCCAGACCCGGTTCGCGGCGGAGCTCGAACGGATCGCCGCGGTGCTGCCGGCGGCACCGCACCCGAGCTACTTCGTGGGCTGGACGCTTGCCGCCATGCCGGCGCCCGCGCTGGCGCCGACGACCGATCTGCTGCTCGGGTTCCGGTTCGGGAGGAGCCCGAGCACGACGCCGGTGGTCGAGATCGACGACGAGATCCCGTTTGCCAACCCGTATCCCGGCCATACCGTCAGCCTGCTGACCACGGCGAGCCGCGAGCGCGCATTTGCCGTCCCGGACGCCAGCGCGTTCAGCATCGACACTTCCACCCGCCACTGGATCGTCCCCGATGCGAGCTGTGAGGGCCCCGAGGTCGTGCCCGAGCGGGTGACGCTCGCCCACGATCTGGTGCTCGGCGACACGCCCCTCGACGCGGACGAGCGAGTGGTCGTCGTGGAGCCGGGGCGCGAGCTCCGGCTGACCTGGAACGAGGCGGCGACCGGCCGCGCGGATCTCTATCGGGTCGTGCTGCACCGCGCCGGCAACTTGTTCGGTTACACCGTGCTCGACACCATCCGCACGTATGTGGTCACCGAGCGCGTCGCCGTCATCGATCCCGCCCTGCTCGTCCCGGGGGCGACCTACTTCTTGGAGGTCGAGTCCCGCCTCGGCTACCCCGCCGCGGCGACCGGCGATCTCGGGACGATCGGCTTCCCGGCCACGCCGTACGCGACCTCGAGAGCCTGGAGCTCGAGCTTTCGCGTGCCCTGACGCCTGCGATTTCGCCGACCGGTCCGCAGGGGCTCGAGCGCTCGATCGTAACCTCAGGCGCCCGGCTCGCTCGCCGTGTCGACGGTCGTCGTCCTCATGACGTGCGCCTTTCGCGGTGACGGTGACCGTGCTCGCACATGAGCCTGCGCTACAGTCCGCCGCGATGCGGACGCTCCTGGGGATCGTGCTGGTCGTGGCCTGTGCAGATAGCTCGTCGCGCCCGCCGACGCCGACGCCGACGCCGGGGCCAGGGCCCAAGCCGACGAGCGCGGGGGATCGCGGGTTCGTGCCGCGCTGCGGAACCGAGCATGCACCGCAGCCGCAGCACGACGCGTCGCCGATGTGCTTGGTCCCGGCGGCCGAGTTCGTGATGGGGACACCGGTGGACCCGAAGCGACCGGAGGATGGGCCGGCGCGCCGGGTGCGGATCTCGAAGAGCTTCTACCTCGATCAATACGAGGTGACCGTCGAGCAGTACGCTCGGTTCCTGCGCGCGCGGGGCAACAACCGATGTGGCGAGGCGGGTCACTGGTGTCACGGCTCGTCGGCGCCGGGTCCCATCGATCTGCGGAGCGGCAGGTACGAGGTCAAGCCTGGCACGGAGCGGCTGCCGATCGATGTCGTCGTGGCGGGCGCGGAGGCGTACTGCGCGTGGGCGGGCAAGCGGCTACCGACCGAGGCGGAGTGGGAGCTCGCGGCGCGCCACGATCCGAAGACCGGCGAGGACCGCGTCTATCCGTGGGGCAACACGTACCGGCGGGGCGTGACGAATGCCTTCGAGGCGATCGAGCCCAAGCGCGGCACGTTCGCGCCGGTCGGCGCGTTCGCGGAGGATCGGTCGGCGATCGGTGCATACGACATGGGCGGCAACCGATCCGAGTGGGTCGCGGATTGCTTCTCGACCACGTTCGACTGCGCCGAGCCGTGCGTCGATCCGCGGGTCACGACGGGCTGCGAGCGGATCTGCACCGAGGGCACGTCGATCGAGTGCGCGCCCGGACGGCAGCTACGCGGCGGCGATCGGATGTCGGACCCACAATACCTGGCGAGCAAGCACCGCCACGCGGTGATGCCGGTCTGGAGCGGGGGCGGGATCCGATGTGCGTTGTAGGTCCTACAGATCGATGACCGCATACGGCTCGAACTTGAGGTCTCCAACCTTCGCGCCGAGTCCGTCCGCTCCCCCTCCCCGCTCGACCAGGAACGTGTGACGCACGATCCGCCGCTTGCCGTTTTCTTGAAGCTCGAATGCCACGGCAAGATCCCATTTCTCGTGCGCGGTATCGGTGATCGTGGTCAGAATTACTTCGAGTCTGGACGACTCGCCGATTGACGCTCCCTGATGATCGGCAATCCACTGGGTGCCCGCCGCATTCATCACGAGCTCGCCATTGCGCGCCTCGAACCACCCGCCGACGACGGCCGCCGGGAGGGTCCGGACAACCACCAGCGCGTCCGAGATCGCCGGTGGGGATGCGCCGACACCACCACCACCACCGCCGTCGACCTGGCTCGGCTTCGTGATCGGCCCGTGACGGCCGCCCTCACCCGATGATGTGCCCTCGCCCCCCTCCGCGGCGCCCCCGCCCGCCAGATCCGGACGCGCCACGCCATCGACGGTGACCGTGCGCCCGCGATCGCGGACCTCGCGCACCGCGGCATCGATCGCGATGATGGCGTCGTCGGCGGTGCGAACCCGGCCCGGCTTGTCGCGTACCGCCGCCAGCACCGCGTCGGACTCCTCGGCCGTCAGGTCCGCGGGAACGAGCAGCCCGACCATGGCGAGCTGATCGGGGGCGAGCTCGGGCCCGGGGCCACCCCTGCGAGTCACCGAGTCGACCACCGCGCGGGCCGCCGGGGACAGCTCGCCACGAGTCCGCGCGAGGCTCTGCTCGAGGTCCTGCATGCGGGGCTCGCGCTGGTTCCCGACGTCGCCAACGGTGCGCTGCTTGTCAGGTCCGGAGCCCGGTTCGCCAGGCGTGGTTTCGCCGCCCTGGGGGTGCTTGCTGGCCTTGCTGCCTTTGCTCTTGGGCGTGCCGCCGTCCGCTGCGTCTTCGCCCTGCTTGTCCTCGCTCGTCCCGCCGGACCCACCGTAGGCACCCTTCGCGAGCGCTCGGATGATTCCGATCAGCTCGACCACGTCGATGATCATGCTGACCGCGTTGAGGACGGGCACCAGCTTCGCGAGCTTCCCTGCCACGAACTTCACCGTCTTCTGCTCCATCGCGCGCGCGACGTTCTTGACGAGCTTGCCCTCGAGCTGCTTGAACGCGGCGCTGGCCTTCTGCCTCGCTCGAGCGAGCTTGCCGGTGAGGCCTTCGAGTTGTCGCTTGCCCGTGCTGAGCTGGAGCTTGTGATCCAGGATCTCGCGCTGGAGTTGTTCGCGTACGCCGCGTGGAACGGGATCCGGCCCCGCCTCGAGTAACTTGAGCTTGGCCTCGAGGTCGGGGATCGCGCGCGCATGCTTGTCGAGCGTGTCACCGATGACGCCGATCTCCTTGGCGAGCAGCTTCTGCTCGAGCTGCGCCACCGTGAACTTGGCGAGCTTCGCCGCCAGCTTGCCGCCGAGCGCGACCGAGACTCGGCCGTCGACCGTGAGCGTCACGTTGGGCCCCGCCTGGAGCCAGTGTCCGACATCCCCGACGAGCTTGAGGGACACCGACATCAGATCGGTCTCGGCCTTGGTGCCCTCGAGGCTCACGTTCAGCGCCGACACCTCGACCGACACCTTGACCCCATCGATGACGTCGAGCTCCATCTCACCATTGAGGACGGCGGTCTCGAGCTTGCCGACGAGCCCATTGAGCTGGACCGCCGCAGTGTTCTTGAAAGCCTTGAGCTGGTCCGCGCCGACCGGCACCCCGACCTTGCCGTACTCCAGCGTCCCGGTCACCCCACCGGTCACGCTGCCGCTGCCGAACTCGAGCTTGATCTCGTGGCTGCCGTGACCACCAGCCAGCGGGGCCGGCGGCTGTGGCTCCTTGGTCGGGGCCGCCGGCGCCTGCTCCATCGCCTGCGCCTGCTGCGCGAGCGGACCGTTACTCGCGACCGGCGCGGTTGCCGATCCCCGTGAGTCGCTCGCATCGAGCGCAGCGTGCCTCGACGGATCGAGCTCCGGGAACGTTGCACGCATCGCCCCCCGCGAGCGCTCCTGCGAGCTGGGCGTCGTCGGCTGCGCATCGAGCGCGGCGTGTCGGGACGTATCGTGCGCCGGCATGCCGGCCCGAAGCCCACCGCGTGAACGCTCGGCGACCCCACCGGACTCGGTCTCCACACCGGGTTCGGCGAGGACCCCGGGCGTCGGCGACTCGTGCTCCTGCTCCGGCTCGATCAGCGCGGCCTTGCTCACAGCGTGCTCCTGTCGCGCCGCGAGGTCAGCGCGGCCTCCGTCACCATGTGTCCCATGCTCCGATACTCGACGCGGGCCGCACGGATCAGATGCTCCTGCGTGATCAGGTTCGCGCCTTCCCCGGCCGCGAGGAAGGCCGCCGCCAGCGCCGCGTTGCGGATGTTCGCGCCCGACATGTTGGGGAACCGTTCCGCGAGCGTCGCGACATTCAAGTCTCCCGCGAGCGGCGCGCTGCGAGTCCGGATCTGGAGGTCCCAGAGCCGAGCGCGTTCGTCCTCATCCGGGGTCGCGAACACGATGTGGGCGGCGAGCCGCCGCTTGAGCGCGGCGTCGATCGCCGTCTCCAGGTTGGTCGTCAGGATCGTGATCCCCTCGAATGCTTCGACGCGCTGTAGCAGGTAGTTCACCTCGAGGTTCGCGTAACGATCCACGGCGCTCTTCATCTCCGCGGAGCGTTGACCGAACAGCGCATCGGCCTCGTCGAACAGCAGCAGCGCATGGCCTTCCTCGGCCGCATCAAAGATCCGCGCGAGCTGCTTCTCCGTCTCCCCGACCCACTTCGATACGACCTTGCTGAGGTCGACCTGATACAGCTCGAGATCGAGATCTCGGGCGATCAGACCCGCGACCATGGTCTTCCCCGTTCCGGGAGGCCCGGAGAACAGCGCGGCGACGCCCGTGCCGCGCGCGATCTTCGCGCGGTACCCCCAGCGGTCGAGCACGTGGTGGGCGTGGCGGATGCGCCCGACCAGCGCCGCGATCTGATCCACGGTGTCGTCCGCGACGATCAGATCGTCCCAGCTCTGTGTCACCTCGACGCGCCCGGCGAGCCCGCCGAGTTGCTCGGCGATGTTGTGCCGCAGACCGGTCGCGAGAGCGGTGGCCTCGAGGACGGCACCCTCGGGTAGCAGCAACCGCGTCGAAGCGACCGCGCGATGGATCGCCGCCGGCCCGACGCGGTAGCGATGCGCGAGGGCGGGGAGGTCGCCGCCGACCTCGCCCGCAGCGCGCTGCCAGAGCTCCGTCCGGATGTCGACCTCGGCCACTCGCCAGGGGATCCGCACCACCGGTCGCCGGGTGCCGAGGTCCGTCCCCGGCATCGACACGGTCACCGCGAGCGGCACCTCCAGCCCATCGATGAACGCCCCGATCGCACCGCGGACCTCCGGTCGCTCGTCCGTCATCACGTGGTCGACGTTGGCGAGCACGAGGAGCCTTGATCCGAGCGCGGCTTCTCGCCGCAACGCGACGAGCCCCTCGGCGAGCGGCTGCAGCGCTGCGAGATCCAACACGACCACGTCGCCACCGCTCGCGGCGGCCACGGCGGTGGTGCGGCCCGAGCCGCGCGGACCCTCGAGCACGACCACGGCATCGCGCCGCCGCGACAGCGCCGCCGCGACCGTTTGCACCTGGGCGCGCTGGCGAGCGTCATGAAGCAGGTCGAGTCGATGGTCGGCGACCCGGAGCGGGTGGACCGCGCCCGTCCGCATGGAGAGATACGCGACGAGTCGCGGGGCGGGGAGATATGCACGCGCAGCAGGAGAGGCGTCGTCGATGGACGCGAGCAGCCCATGCACGACGAGGGGATGGGACAGCACCATCCGCTCGGCAAGTCCGATGGTCTCAGGGACGAGGTCGCCGGCGATGGCGGCGTAGACCGCAAGGCTGAGCCCGCGCCGAGCGTGGGGCCCCCCGAGGGCTTCGAGGTGGGGGACGATACGACCATCGACCGCACAGGCGACCGCCGCCCACAGGAAGTCGACCGAGGGGGGGTCGAGCTGCAGCCGCGTCGCGAGACCCGCGATCGGCCGCTCCACGCCGACGAGGTCGCCGAGCTGGCGATCGATCACTTCGAGGCGCTCGCGCACGGCCCGCATCGTCTCCGGAAGCTGCGAACGCGCGGCACACGCGAGAAGCGCGCGCTGATACATCTGCTCGATGCGCACGCGGTACTCGCGCTCGCCACTCATCGCTCGCGCCTGTTCTCTCCCGCTCGTGCCGATCGTCATGGTGGTGGTATCGACCTGGCTCGCCCGAAGTTGTGTCTCCGGCATAACGCCTGCGATTTCACCGATCTAGCGAGCGCGGTTCGTCGCGGCGCATTGTCGCAGCGCCGGCGGGACAGCTGCTGCATCCGATGGATTGACACCTCAGATGGCGCCGACTATAAGCAGCCCGCGCCAGCTCATGGATTTTCACTAGTTGCCGCAGGTTTCACCCGCGCTTCAGACGCGGGCTTCAGGACTTTCTACATGGATCAGACGACGCTCGTTTCGCTCGCGTCAGGCGGCCATCCGCTGATCGATATCGATCTCACGGTGGTCGTCCAGTTCGCGCTGTTCCTGATCCTGATGTTTGCGACGAACAAGCTGTTGTTCCAGCCGTATCTCGCGCTTCGCGAGCGTCGCACCGCAGGGATCGATGGCGCTCGAGGCGAGGCCCAGCGGATGACCGCCGAGGCCGACGCCAAGCTCGCCGACTACGAGAAGTCGCTCTCGATCGCGCGTGACCGCGCGAACGAGGAGGGCCGCAAGGTCCGCGGCGAGGCCGCCGCGCACGAGCGCGACGTCACCGAGCAGGCGCGCGCCCACGCGCAGATCGCGATCGACGAGGCGCAGGCCAAGATGCGCGCCGAGGCCGAGGCCGCCCGCGGTCAGCTGCTGCCGCAGGCCGACGCGCTCGCGAGCCGCATCGCCTCCAAGCTGCTCGGCCGGGAGATCGCCTGATGTCGACGACGTTGCGCAAGCTCATCTACACGGCGGTCTTGACCGCGGCCCTGTTCGTTGCCGCGTTCGCCTCCTCGTTCTTCGCCATGGGCGTCGCGTTCGCGCAGCCCACGGAGCCGGCTCCGGCCGAGACCCCGGGCGCGCCGGGCGAGGTCTCGAAGCAGCCGCCCGCCGGTGACACCGGCAAGGGGTTCGGCACCGCGCAGGGTGCGGCCGGCGACGACATCCGCAAGGATGGTCCGGGCAAGTCCCCGACCGAGGCCCCGGGCCACGCCGGTCACGACGATCCGTCGAAGCACTTCAACTGGCTCGGCAGCCCCGCCGAGCACTACGGCAAGGACACGACCGGCGGCAAGTACGGCGACGGCGTCACGGTCGACCCGCACACCGGCGCGGTCAGCGAGGGTGAAGAGCCGATGTCGGCGCCCTTCATCTACATGCTGCTGAACTTCGCACTCCTGCTCGCGCTGCTCGCCTGGAAGGGCGCGCCGCTCGCCCGCAAGGCCGCGGCCGATCGCCACGATCAGATCAAGACCGCGCTCGACGAGGCCGCGAAGCTCCGCCAAGAGGCGGCGGCCAAGCTCGCCGAGTACGAGACCCGCCTGAAGGACGCCGACAGCGAGATCAAGCAGCTCGTCGAGGGTATGCACGCGGACGCCGCCGCCGACAAGCAGCGCATCCTCGACAACGCCGCCCGTCAGGCCGCGCAGATGAAGAAGGACTCCGACGCGCGGATCGCGGCGGAGATCGAGTATGCCCGCGCCGCGCTGATCCGCGAGGTCACGGTCGCCGCCATCGCCGCGACCGAGAAGCTGCTGCGCGAGAAGATGATGCCGGTCGATCAGCAGAAGCAGATCACCACGTTCATCGGCGACATCCAGACCGCGGCCCGCAAGGAGGCGCAGTAACCATGGTGACCGGTAGCCTCGCCCGCCGCTACGCCCGCGCCGTCATCGACCTCGGGTCGACCGGCACGACCGGCGGCAACCTCGACAAGATGGCCGCGGACCTGCGCTCGCTCGCCAAGGCGATGCACGAGTCAGCCGAGCTCCAGACCGCGCTCACGAACCCGGCGATCCGCCGCGCCGACCGCCGCCGCGTGCTCGATAGCCTCATGCAGGCGATCGGCGCCCAGCAGCACACGAAGCACCTCGTCTACCTCCTGCTCGATGGCGAGCGGCTGTCGTCGGTCGCCGCGATCTCGCGCGAGGTCGACGCCATGATCCAGGCGAGGAGCGGCCGGGTCGCCGCCGAGATCGTGTCGGCCAAGCCGCTCGAATCGGATCAGATCGGCCAGATCACGCTGGCGCTCGAGAAGCTCTCGGGCAAGAAGGTCGACGTCACCCGGCGCGAGGACCCCGCGCTGCTCGGCGGCGTGACCGCCAAGGTCGGCGACGTGATCTACGACGGAAGTCTGCGTACCCAGCTTCGCGCGCTGCGCGACGAGCTCACTAAGTAAGCCAAGGACAGCACCATGGACATTCGCGCTGCAGAGATCTCGGACATCATCCGCAAGCAGATCGAGAACTACGACAAGAAGGTCTCGGTCACCGAGACCGGCACCGTGTTGACGGCCGGCGACGGCATCGCACGCGTGTACGGCTTGTCGGGTGCGATGGCCGGCGAGCTCCTCGAGTTCGAGGGCGCCGGTGGCGAGAAGGTCAACGGCATGGTGCTCAACCTCGAGGAGGACAACGTCGGCGTTGCGCTCCTCGGCAAGTTCGAGTCGGTCCGTGAAGGCGACATCGTCCGGCGCACCCAGCGCATCGTCGAGGTCCCGGTCGGCGAGGAGCTGCTCGGCCGCGTCGTCAACGCGATCGGCATCCCGGTCGACGGCGGCAAGCCGATCACCGGCGCCAAGAAGCGCCAGGTCGAGATCAAGGCGCCGGGCATCATCCAGCGCAAGTCGGTGCACGAGCCGATGCAGACCGGCATGAAGGCGATCGACTCGATGATCCCGATCGGCCGCGGTCAGCGCGAGCTCATCATCGGCGACCGCGGCACCGGCAAGACGGCGATCGCGATCGACACGATCATCAACCAGAAGGGGCAGAACATGTTCTGCTTCTACGTCGCCATCGGCCAGAAGCAGTCGACGGTCGCCACGGTCGTCGATCGGCTCACCAAGGCCGGCGCGATGGAGTACACGACGGTCGTCCTCGCGGGCGCCTCGGAGCCGGCGCCGCTGCAGTTCATCGCGCCGTACACCGGCGTCACGATGGCCGAGTACTTCCGGGACTCGGGACGCCACGCGCTGATCGTCTATGATGATCTCTCGAAGCAGGCGGTCGCGTACCGCCAGCTCTCGCTGCTGCTCCGCCGCCCGCCGGGTCGCGAGGCGTATCCGGGCGACGTGTTCTACATCCACAGCCGCCTGCTCGAGCGCGCCGCGAAGATGTCGGACAAGGAAGGCGGCGGCTCGCTGACCGCGCTGCCGATCATCGAGACCCAGGCCGGTGACGTCTCGGCGTACATCCCGACCAACGTCATCTCGATCACCGACGGCCAGATCTTCCTCGAGGCCGACCTGTTCTACTCGGGCGTCCGGCCCGCGGTGAACGTCGGCATCTCGGTGTCGCGCGTCGGTGGCGCCGCGCAGACCAAGGCGATGAAGAAGATCGCCGGTCGCCTCCGCCTCGAGCTCGCGTCGTATCGCGAGAAGGCGGCGTTCGCGCAGTTCGGCTCCGACCTCGACAAGGCCACGCTCGCCCAGCTCAACCGCGGCGAGCGCATGGTCGAGCTGCTCAAGCAGGGCCAGTTCGCCCCGATGCCGATCGAGGAGCAAGTCCTCATCATCTACGCGGGCACCAACGGCTTCGTCGACAACTACCCGGTCGCCGTCCTCGAGCGCTACGAGACCGAGCTGCTCTCGTTCATGAAGGCGCGCAAGAACGAGATCCTCACCGCGATCAAGTCGAGCGGCAAGCTCGAGGGTGACGGGGAGACGCAGCTGCGCGACGCGCTCACCGAGTTCGCGAAGCAGTTCTCGGTCGAGGACAAGAAGCCCGGGGAGAAGTAGCTCCCATGCCGTCGCTGAAGGCGATCCGCACCCGGATCACGAGCGTCAAGAACACGCGCAAGATCACGCGCGCGATGAAGCTCGTCTCGACGGCGAAGCTGCGCCGCGCGCAGGACGCGCTGATCGCGGCGCGGCCCTACACGCAGGCGATCTCCGAGGTCGTCAGCGAGCTGTCCGCCGTGGTCGGGATGGACGCGCACAAGCTCTTCGCCGAGCGGCCGCTCCAGCGCGCCGGTCTCGTCGTGATGACGAGCGACCGTGGCCAGGCCGGCGCGTTCAACGCGAACGTCACGAAGGCCGTCGAGCGCTACGCCGCCAACGAGCTCTCGGGCGCGTCCGAGGTGTCGCTGCGCATCATCGGCCGCAAGGGCAACCAGTACTTCTCGCGCCGCCGCGCGACGATCACGAGCTTCGATGCGGCGCCGATCGGCGCGACCGCGCTCGACGTCGCGCGCGAGATGTCGAACCGCGTGATCGCCGACTTCCTCGAGGGCAAGGTCGATCGCGTGTTCGTCGTCTACAACGAGTTCAAGAACGCGGCGTCGCAGACGACGCGGGTCAAGCAGATCCTGCCGGTCGTCCCCGAGCCCCGCGCCGCGGGCACCTCGAAGGACGCCCCGGGCGCGGATGCCAACGACGCGACGGACTTCATCTACGAGCCCGACCGGCAGACGCTGCTCGACCGGCTCGTGCCGCTCTACGTACAGATCCTGCTCTACCGCGCGGCGCTCGAGTCGATCACGTCGTTCTTCGCATCGCAGATGACGGCGATGGAGAACGCGACGAAGAACGCCGGCGAGATGATCTCGTCGCTCACGCTCCAGTACAACCGTGCACGGCAGGCGTCGATCACCAAGGAGCTGTCCGAGATCGTCGGCGGCGCCGAGGCTCTCAAGGGTTAACGGGCCAAAGGGACACAAGCGAACATGGCTACTACAGACTATTCCCCGAACAGCATGGGCCGCGTGGTCCAGGTCATCGGTCCCGTCGTGGACGTGGCGTTCGACTCGGCCGAGTTGCCCGAGATCAACACCGCGCTGCTGCTGACCAACCCGTCGATCGACAAGCGGCAGGACAACCTGACCGTCGAGGTCGCCCAGCACCTCGGCGAGCACACCGTCCGCTGCGTCGCGATGGACAACACCGACGGCCTGATCCGCGGCCAGTCGGTCAAGAACACCAACGCTCCGATCTCGGTGCCGGTGGGCGCCGAGGTCCTCGGCCGCATCATGAACGTCGTCGGCGAGCCCGTCGACGAGGCCGGCCCGATGAAGTCGACCAAGCGGTCGCCGATCCATCGCTCGGCCCCCAAGTTCACCGACCAGAGCGTGACGGTCGAGATGTTCGAGACCGGCATCAAGGTCATCGACCTCCTCGCCCCGTATCGCCGGGGCGGCAAGATCGGGCTGTTCGGCGGCGCCGGCGTCGGCAAGACGGTGCTGATCCAGGAGCTGATCAACAACGTCGCCAAGAAGTCGGGTTCGTACTCGGTGTTCGCCGGCGTCGGCGAGCGGACCCGCGAGGGCAACGATCTCTTCCACGAGCTCGCCGAGGCCAAGCTGTTCGACGGCTCGTCGGTGCTCTCGAAGACCGCGCTCGTGTTCGGCCAGATGAACGAGCCGCCGGGCGCGCGCCAGCGCGTCGCGCTCGCGGCCCTCACGGTCGCCGAGTACTTCCGCGACGTCGAGAAGCAGGATCTCCTGCTGTTCGTCGACAACATCTTCCGGTTCACCCAGGCGGGCTCCGAGGTGTCGGCACTCCTCGGCCGCATCCCGAGCGCCGTCGGCTATCAGCCGACGCTGTCGACCGAGATGGGTGGTCTGCAGGAGCGCATCACGTCCACCAAGGACGGCTCGATCACCTCGGTGCAGGCCATCTACGTGCCCGCCGACGATCTCACCGACCCGGCGCCGGCGACGGCGTTCGCCCACCTCGACGCGACGACGGTGCTCAACCGCGCCATCACGGAGAAGGGCATCTACCCGGCCGTCGATCCGCTCGACTCGACGTCGACCATTCTGTCGTCCGCGATCGTCGGCGAGCGGCACTACAAGGTCGCTCGCGAGGTCCAGCGCATCCTGCAGCGCTACAAGGATCTGCAGGACATCATCGCGATCCTCGGCATGGACGAGCTGTCGGAAGACGACAAGCAGACGGTCTCGCGCGCGCGCAAGATCGAGAAGTTCATGGGCCAGCCGTTCCACGTGGCCGAGACGTTCACCGGCATCAAGGGCATCTTCGTCTCGCGCGAGGACACGGTCCGCTCGTTCGAGGAGATCCTCGTCGGCAAGGCCGATGACCTGCCCGAGCAGGCGTTCGAGATGACGGGCACCATCGACGATGTTCGCGCCAAGGCGGCCGAGCTCGCGAAGAGGGGCTAGCCGTGGCATCCGGGACTCTCGGCACCATCTTCGGCGTCAACCTGGTGACGCCGAAGGGCGTCGTCGCGCACACCGAGGCCGACAGCGTGCAGGCACCGGGCGAGCTCGGTGAGTTCGAGCTGCTCCCCGGCCACATCGCGATGCTGACCGCGCTGCGTCCCGGCGTGCTGACGATCGGGACGAAGGCGCGCGCCCGCTATGCGGTGTCGTCGGGCTACCTCCGCGTCGACCCGAACGGCGCCGTCGAGATCCTGGTCGAGCAGGCGCAGCCCGCGAAGGACATCGACGCCGCGGTGGCAAAGACGGAGCTCGCGACCGCCGAGGGCGAGCTCGCGAAGTGGGGCGATAAGCCGATGGACGGCGACTACGTGAATCTGCAGGCGCGCGCCGGCTGGGCCCGCGCCCGCGTCGACGCCGTCGCTCACTGAGCGAGCGGCACGGGCGGGGGGAGGCTGCGGTGCGGATCGCGACACCACGCTTGCTCCTGCGGGAGCTGGTCGAGGACGACTGGCGGGCGATCCACGCCATCGAGTCCGACGTCGCGGTGTCTCGCTACCTCAACAAGCATGATCGGACCGAGGACGAGGCGCACGAGTACGTGCAGACCATCGTGTTCGCGGCGCACGCGGTGCCGCGGATGGTCTTCGAGCTCGCGGTGACGCTGCCCGCCACCGGCGAGCTGATCGGCCGGTGCGGGATGCGGCGGAGCGCCGGCGAGGCCCGCGAGGCCATGCTGTGGTACGTGATCGCGCCGGCGCACCAGCGGCAGGGCTATGCGAGCGAGGCCGCGTGGGCGGTGCTCGGCCTCGCGTTCGACCAGCTGGAGCTCCACCGGGTCTACGCGGACTGCGACCCGCGCAACCCGAGCTCGGTCCGCGTCATGGAGAAGCTCGGGCTGCGCCGCGAGGGCCACTTCGTCGAGAACGTGTGGTTCAAGGGCGAGTGGTGCGACAGCTTGATCTACGCGATGCTCCGGCGCGAGTGGGCCGCATCGCCTAAGCTGCGGGCATGATGACGACGCGCGTCTGGTACCTCGTCGCCGCCGGCATGATCGCTTCGGCGGTCATCATGGCGGCCCTCGCGTTCACCCAGATGATGTCGACGGTCGAGGGCATGCAGCGCGTCGTCATGCCCGGCCGCGCCGAGATCACGCTGCCGATGGGCCGCTCGACGCTGTACGCCGAGCAGGAGTCGACGGTCGCCGGCACGACGTACATCGTCGCGGAGACCTTCCAGTACCGCTGCGGGATCGACGAGCAGCAGGGCCGCGCCGTCGTGTTCAAGCCCGCGAGCTCGAAGGTGACGTACTCGGTCGGCGACTACACGGGCCACAACGCCTGGGATCTCGACATCACCAGCGCCGGCACGTACACGCTCGTCTGCGAGGGCGATCAGCCGTTCGTGCTCGCGGTCGGCCGCGGCATCGGGGCCTGGGTCGTGGTCGGCGTGGTCGGGCTCGTGCCGTTCATCGGCGGCATGGCGATCATCGCGCTCGTCTTCTTCAAGCGGCGCCGCCAAAACAAGGGGACGCCCTCCACTACCGCAACGTCGCGCCACCTGACTCCGCGTTCTCCCTGACCCCGTGGCGCCCGCTGTCCGGGTGTCGGGTGTCCGGATGTCCGAAGTTGAGTTAGTGGAGGGCGTCCCCTACGGCGTCGCACGCAGGATCAGCAGGCCTCGCTCGGAGTCAGCGACGTAGATCAGATCGCCGACGACGGTGATGCCGAGCGCGCCCTCGAACGCGCCGCCCGGGCCGGTCTCGGGATCCCACGTGTTGTAGTGCGCGACCTCGGTGGGCCGCGTCGGGTCGGCGAGATCGACGACACGCACGCCGTCCTGGTAGTAGGCGATGTAGACGCGATCGCCGACGAGCTGGAAGTTGTGGATGCCGACCTCGGGCCGCGACTGGTAGCGACCGAGATCGGCGAGGAACCCGGCCGAGGTCAGGTCGCCGTCGAGCACGCGCAGGTGCGCGCCGCCCGCGGCGGTGCCGGTCATGCCCTCGTCACCATGCAGCACGATCGCGCGGCCGCCGGCGGTGCCGGCCCAGCTCGCGTGGCTGTATGACGCCGCGACGCGGCCGCGCTCGACGGGCGCCGCCAGGCCGCCGGCGACATCGACGACGACGAGGCCCGCCGTCGTGTTGTTCGCGTAGATGTGATCGCCGGCGACGAAGAGGTCGTGCACGCCGGCTTCCTCGCCCGGCAGCGTGGTCGCGCCGAGCCGCAGCGGGGCGAGCGGGTTGGTGACGTCGTAGCGCGGCACCACGTTGGTGTACGTCGCGAGGTAGAGCGCTGGCGTGACGCCGCTGCTGTCGAGGAAGACCGAGTGCGAGTACTCCGGCAGCGTGACCGAGAGGGTCGGCGTGGTCGGCACGGTGACGTCGACGATGCGCGTCGGCTCGTCGGGGATCGGGGCGAGGTACGCCGCGACCTTGCCGGCGCCGCGCACCAGCTTGACGTCGTTGTACTCGCCCGTGACGTGGCCGACGTGCGTCGGGCGCGCGGGGTCGCTGACGTCGATCACCTCGAAGCCCTCGGGCCCGACCACGTAGGCGTGCGTGCCGTCGACCGCGACGTTGTACGCGCTGATCCGGTTGGTGTTGCCCTCGCCCCAGCGGCCGAGCTCGCCCACCAGCTCGAGCCCGGTCGCGAGCGCGTCCTTGCGCCCGAACCGCTTGCCCGTCATCGGTGTCTCGCGGACGCCGCGATCGGTGTCGTAGCGCGCCTCGACCGCCGACATCGTGCCGTCGGGGAGCAGGCACGCCGCGAAGGCGTACGCGAACTCGAAGGGATCCGCGTTCGGGATCTGGAAGCGAAAGTTGTAGCGGTAGTACGCGCGCGTGCCGTCGGACCACGTGTGATACGTGAAGCCGTCATCCTCGAGATCGTGATCGTCTTCCGCGATGAAGAACGCCCGCCGGAACCCGGTGTCGCAGCTCCCCTCGAGCTTCGGATACGAGAACGAGAACGTGCTCGTGGGATCAGCGACGAACCACCGCCCGGGCAGGTCGCCGAGGCCGCCGACCACGCAGTCGGGCGACAGCGTGAGGGCGAGCGGGTCGGCGAGCATGCCGGCGGTGGGCAGCGGCCGCTCGGGGGGCGCGCAGCGCGCCACCACCGGCGCATCGGGTGCGATGACGAGGTTGTCACCGCACGCGGCGAGGGCGACGAGGGCCACCGCCGACAACGTGAGCGGACGCTTCAGGTGCATGGCGCGCAGCGTAAGGGCTCCCGGTGGGCGGCGCACCGGCCACCCGGCACGTGCTACGCGTTGTCAGCGCCCGCGGCCCCGGGCGCGCACCGAGCGTCGCACGCGTCGCAGCCTGCGACGGCGTGCCACACGACGCCGGGCCCCGTCGCGGCATCGTACCGGGATGCGTGTCGTGGTGCTGGGAGCTCGCGGCGGCCTGGGGCGGTTGGTGCACGCGGAGCTGACGCGGCGCGGTCACGAGGTCGCCGCGGTCGGACGTCGCGGCCCGATCGCCGGCGACCCTCGCGACCCCGACG
>JALZOI010000996.1 GCA_030857245.1 Myxococcota bacterium | reverse complement strand
CACCCACCCAACGCCGCTCGGTCCGGAGAGCGTCCTCGGCGCCCCGCCGCAAGAGCAAGATCCGGCCGTGGATGGTGATCCTGGCGGTGCTCGTGCTCGCCGGCTTGCTGGGCGTGATGGTCGCGATGTCAGGACCCGACGTCGCCGTGCAGCAAGGCAAGTAGCCCGGCGTATTTACAGCACGCGGAGCGGCGGCTACGATGGCGCGGTCGGGTAGAGATGTCGAAAGATCGCTCCAATGTCACGGCGTTACTGGACGATGCACCGTCGTACTCGCGGCAGAACCAGGGCGGCATCTTCGTCGTCATCAAGGGCCCCGATCGCGGCGAAGCCGTTCGCCTGACCGACCCGCGCGCGCCGGTCTCGTTCGGCTCGGGCGCGCAGTGCAGCCTCGTTCTCACCGACAAGACCGTGTCTCGCAAGCACCTCGAGGCCCAGCTGGTGGGTGACGAGGTGATGATGATCGACTGCGGCTCGACGAACGGCACGTTCATCCAGGGCTCGCGGTTCGAGAAGATCTCGATCGGCTTCGGCGCCGAGGTGAAGCTCGGCCGCACCGTCATCAAGTTCCTGCCCGACGAGGAGATCGTCGAGCCGGTCCCGAGTGCGCAGACCTCGTTCGGCACCATCGTCGGTGGCGACACGAAGATGCGGCAGATGTTCACGCTGCTCGAGGACGTCGCCGCGACCAACGCGACCGTCCTGATCGAAGGCGAGACCGGCACCGGCAAGGAGCTGATCGCCGAGGAGATCCACAACCACTCGCCGCGCAAGGACGGCCCGTTCGTCGTGTTCGACTGCGGCTCCGTCCCGCGCGAGCTGATCGAGTCGATGCTGTTCGGCCACGTCAAGGGCAGCTTCACCGGCGCGATCACGGATCGTCGCGGGGCGTTCGCCGAGGCCCACGGCGGCACGATCTTCCTCGACGAGATCGGCGAGATGGCGATCGACCTGCAGCCCAGCCTGCTGCGCGTGCTCGACAAGCGCGCGGTCCGCAAGGTCGGCTCGAACACCTACGAGAAGATCGACGTCCGCGTCGTCGCCGCCACCAACCGCGACCTCCGGGCCGAGGTCGCGAAGAAGGCGTTCCGCGAGGATCTCTACTACCGCCTCGCCGTGATCCGCGTCGGGGTGCCGCCGCTCCGCGAGCGCGGCACCGACATCCCGCTGCTGATCCAGCACTTCGTCAACAACTTCGCGCAAGGCCTCCAGGTCTCGCCCGAGGACATGGCGCGGCTCGTCCGCCACAGCTGGCCCGGTAACGTGCGCGAGCTGCGCAACGTGATGGAGCGAGCGTGTCTGCTCGCGCGCGGCACGTCGATCAACCTCGAGGACGCGCTCGTGAGCGAGGCCGCTCCGAGCCTCGGCATCCGTACCGACCTGCCGTTCAAGGAAGCCAAGGGTCAGCTCGTCGAGATGTTCGAGCGCGAGTACATCGAGGACCTGATGCGCCGCCACAAGATGAACCTGTCCGCGGCCGCTCGCGAAGCGCAGATCGATCGCAAGCACCTGCGCGAGCTCATCCGCAAGTACGGCCTCGACCCGCGCCAGAAGCTCGACGGCGACGAAGACCCGCCCGCTCCCAGCGACGACTGACCAGCGCGCTGCCCGGGAGATGGCCGCCAAGGCCGCCAAGGGTTAGCTCGAGGAGAGGGAGTGCTGGGCATTCCTCTTCCTCCTGAAACTGTCCATGGCGGCCTTGGCGGCCCATCTTGGGGCTGCGCCTTACTCGACCTTGACGCGGTAGGAGAGCCGGGTGTCCTTCACCTCGATCTCGAACTTCTTGCGCGTCTCGGAGACGACGTCATAGACCTCGACGACGTGCGCGCCGAGCCCGGTCTCGATGCGCTCGGTCGGGCAGGTCTGGCCGGTGGGCTTACCGTCGACGAAGACGTAGTAGCGATCCTTGTCCTTGCACTTGATGACCTTGATGCCCGCGGGGCCGCCCATCGGCGTGACCTCCTTCAGCGGGATCGAGAAGGCGCCCTGACCATCGACCTGCGCGATGTAGAGCTCGTACCCGGGGAGCAGCAGCGCGATCGTGTGGCGATCGGGCGTGCCCGGCAGCTTGAGCGGCGTGACGCCGGCGTCGGAGCCGTTGAGGAACACGCGCGCACCGGCGGGCTGCGACTTGATCGTGAGCGCGTCGCCCGACGCGACGCCGGCGTGCGCCCCGACGTCGGGTGGCGTCGCGGCGACCGCCTTGCCGGCATCGGCGGGTGCGGCGCGCTTGCCGGCATCGAGC
>JALZOI010000363.1 GCA_030857245.1 Myxococcota bacterium | reverse complement strand
GCCTCGGCCGCGACCATGGGATCGGCGTCGCGGGCGAGCGCCACCAGCTCGTCGGTGCGCTGCGCGGCGACGAGGAGCTCGATCCCGGCGAGCCGCACCGCGAGCGAGCGATCGGCGAGAGCCTTGCGCGCAAACCCGGCGAGGTCACCGGCTCCGATCTGCGCGAGTGAGCGGGCCGCCGCCGCGCGCACGCCGTCGTCGGGGTGGCGCAGGTTGCGCTCGAGCAGCGCCGGTGCCTCGCGGTCCTCGAGCTGCCCGAGCCAGCGGAGTGCGGCGCGGCGGACCCGCGGATCCTCGTCGCTCGCCGCCTTACGGACGTCGGGCAGCGCGAGCTTGCCGACCTTCTTCGCGATGCCCTCGAGCGCGATCCGGCGCGCCTCGGGATCCTCCGAGCGCAGCATGTCGCTCGCGGCGCCGGGAGCCTGCTGGAAGGCGCGCAGCACGGCGACCGCGGCGGCGGCGACGACCTGATCGTTATCGTCCTCCATGCGCCGCGCGACGGCCTCGGCGAGGGCCTCGATCTCCGCGCTCGCGACCGCGGTGATCGCGACGAGCTTGAGCTTCGCCGATGGTGACGTCAGCGCCTGCTCGAGCGTCGCGATCGCGAGCTCGCGCACCAGCGCCGCGTCATCGCTGCCCCGATGGCGATGGTACGTGCCGTAGGCGTCCGCGATCGCGCGCGCGTCGCCGAGCGCGAGGGCGGCGCGGATCCGCATCTGCCACAGCCCGTCGTCGTCGGGGTGGCGGGCCAGGCCGGCCTCGGCCTCGCGTGCGGCGCCGGCGTAGTCACCGGCCTCGTAGAGCGTGACCGAGCCCTTCGCGCGGTTCGCGCACGCGGCGAGGACGGCGACAGCGAGGACGGCGGGGAGCGCAGCAGACAGCACGGCGAGAGCACGGCGCATGGGGACTCCTGGGAGCATGACACAGAGACTGTGCGGCCCCGGAGCGCGGCGGTTACGAGCCTGCGACCCGGGCGTGCTACAACCGCGCCCGGTGATCCGCGGTTTTCTGTTCGACCTCGACGGGACGCTCGTCGACTCGGAGCGCGAGACCGCGGAGGCCATGGCGCGCGCGTTCCAGCGCGGGCAGGGCATCACGCTCGAGCCGTACGACCGGGAGTTCATCATCGGGCGGTCGTGGGTCGCGATCTATGACTCGCTGAAGAGCCGGTACCCGCACCTGACCTGGAACCGCGAGGAGACCATCGCGCAGACGGCGATGCTGCGCGACGAGGTGTTCGCCGAGCTCGGGATCACGGTGCTCCCCGGCGCGCGCGAGGTCCTGCGCTGGACCCGCGCGTATCCGCGCGCCCTCGTGACCGGCAGCTCGCGCATCGAGGCGACCCAGGTCCTGCCCCTGATCGGCCCCGAGGCGGCCTTCGACGTGATCTTCGCATCCGAGGACGTGAACCGCAGCAAGCCGGCCCCCGACGGCTACCAGGCCGCGATGGCCGTGCTCGGCCTGGCGCCCCACGAGTGCCTGGTGCTCGAGGACTCGGTCAACGGGATCGCCGCCGGACGGGCAGCTGGCTGTCTCGTCGTGGCCGTCCGGGCAGGTAACTTCGGCGGCTGGGACCAGGCGGCCGCGCACCACGTGATCGAGACGCTCGAGGCGTTCACACCATCGCTGGTCGAACAGCTCGTCGCGGACTATGGTTCCACCCTGGGTACCCGCCGGTGAAGCTTCCCTCCGAGGTCACGATCTACGAGGTCGGTCCGCGTGACGGCCTGCAGAACGAGGCGCGTCAGGTGCCGACGGCGGACAAGATCCGCTTCATCGACGCGCTCGTCGCCGCGGGCATCCGCGACATCGAGATCACGAGCTTCGTGTCGCCGAAGTGGATCCCGCAGCTCGCCGATGCGGCCGAGGTCGCGCGGGGCGTGCAGCGCGTGCCGGGCGTGCGGATGAGCGCCCTGGTCCCGAACCGCCGCGGTCTCGAGACCGCGCTCGCGGTCGGCATGAAGGAGATCGCGGTCTTCCTGTC
The DNA here is from genome assembly GCA_030857245.1 of Myxococcota bacterium. GTDB lineage: Bacteria > Myxococcota_A > Polyangia > Haliangiales > Haliangiaceae > JABFXX01. The sequence continues at coordinate 5,389 of JALZOI010000363.1, read as the reverse complement.
GGCGTCCGAGATGCACAACAAGAAGAACGTCAACAAGACGATCGCCGACACGCTGACGGCGTTCGACGAGGTCATCCCGCACGCCCGCGCCGCCGGCATGCAGGTCCGGGCGTACGTCTCGACCGTGTTCGGCTGCCCGTACGAGGGCGACGTCGATCCCGAGCGCGCGCTGACGCTGACCCGCCAGCTCCGCGACATGGGCGTCGGCCAGATCTCGCTCGGTGACACGATCGGCGTCGCCAACCCGCAGCAGGTCGAGGACGTGCTCGGCCGCGTGCTGGCGACGCAGCCGGCGAAGGACATCGCCGTCCACTTCCACGATACCCAGGGCACCGCGCTCGCGAACTGCCTGGTCTCGCTGACGATGGGCATCACGACGATCGATGCCTCGGCGGGCGGGCTCGGCGGCTGTCCCTACGCGCCCGGCGCGGCCGGCAACCTCGCGACCGAGGACGTGGTCGCGATGCTGCACGGCATGGGCGTCAAGACCGGCATCGATCTCGACAAGCTCGCCGATGCCTCGCGCACCGCCGCGACGTTCGTCGGGCACGAGCTGCCGTCGAAGTATCTCAAGGCGCACCTCGGCAAGCAGGCGCGCGCGCGCCGCCGCGCCGAAGCCGGCGGCAGCTAGCGTAGCCACCGCTCGTCTCCCGGCGCAGAACGGCCCCGGCGGTGTTAGCGTCCGTCGCATGACGGACGTCCAGGTCGAGAAGCGCGGCACGACCGCGTGGGTCACGCTCCAGCGCGAAGCGGTGCGCAACGCGCTGTCGCTCGCGGTGAATCTGCGGCTCAGCGAGCTCGCGCACGAGCTCGAGCAGGACGACGAGATCCGCGCGATCGTGATCACCGGCGCCGGCGACAAGGCGTTCTGTGCCGGCGCCGACCTCAAGGAGCGCAAGGGCATCCCGGCGAGCGACTCGAGCCCGTACATCAACGCGATCGCCGGCGCGATCAACGGCTGGGGCGAGATCCGCAAGCCGACGATCGCCGCGATGAACGGCTCGGCGTACGGCGGCGGCCTCGAGCTCGCGATGGCGTGCGACTTCCGGATCCTCGTGGAGGGCGCCGAGCTCGGGCTCACCGAGGTCCGGCTCGGCATCATGCCGGGGGCCGGCGGTACGCAGCGGTTGCCGCGGCTGGTCGGCGAGGCCCGCGCGAAGGAGATGATCCTGCTCGGCCGCAAGATCACCGCGGCGCGCGCCCTGGAGTATGGCCTGGTCAACCAGGTCGTCCCGCGCGCCGACCTGCTCGCCACCGTCGAGGGCATGCTCGCCGAGCTCGCCGGCTGCGCCCCGATGTCGGTCACCCAGGCGAAGTCCGCCATCGAGAACGGCTACGGCAAGCCGCTCACCGACGCGCTCGACCTCGAGCGCCAGCTCTACGACCTCACGCTGTTCAGCGAAGACCGCGACGAGGGCCTCGCCGCCTTCGCCGAGGGTCGCCCGCCACGCTACCTCGGCCGCTGATGGTTCTGGACCGGGTCGCGAGCGGTCACCATTCGCTCGCGAACCGGCGGTCGGAGGCGGCGCCGGAACCGCGCGGTGCACGGGTGACCGGCCGCGTTGAAGCTGGATCGATCGGTGCAGTGTGGCGGGTTCATGCCTGCCATCGACAGCCTGATGAAGCGCCTGGGCTTCGTGAAGCTCGCCCCTTATGGGCTGCTCCTGACGCCGGAAGGTCGAATCATGTCGCTACGTCCCGCTGTGCTCGAGGATGGGCTCGGGGGGCGGATCGTGGGCTGGCGAGACGGCGATCTGGCGGCGATGGAGCTCCAGAAGTGGGAGCCCGCCCGGCCGGCTTCGAATCAAGCCATAGCTACTCGAGTTGCCGTGGCGACACCGCAGCGCTGGCTGCCGCGCGACACCCCCACGGCCCTCTCGACCATACCCGAGGTCGTCGCGGTGACGCGGGTGGCCCCCGTGGCCCCGGTGACCCCGGTGGCCGCCGCGGTCGCGACACCGGCCGCCCCGGTGGTGGCGGCGACGGCCGAGGTGGACGAAGATGACTGGCAATGGGTCATCGCACTCGCGCGCGCTCGGGCTGTGGCGGAGGAATCCGAAGCCGTCGCGCAGACGTTCCAGCCACCGTCGACCCCGCGCCGCCGGGCCGACACCGTGCCGCCGCCGGTCTCGCGCACCCACACCCGGCAGATGCCCGCGCCGCAGCGGGCGGCCGCGACGGTCAACCCGATCGAGCACGACGCGTGGCCCAAGACCGAGCCGCTGGGCTCGATCGACTACGTGGATACGACGCCGGCGGTGATCGCGGCGATGCAGGTCCCGCGGCGCGCGGACGGGCCGCTCGCGGCGCCGACGCGCAAGCTCGCGACGATGCTGGCGAGCGCGCCACCGCCGCCGTCCGCGCCGACGCCGCCGTCGGTCGTGCGGACCGTGCCGCGCGCCTCGACGTCGCCCGCGACGATCATCCCGATCCCCAAGCTGCCGACCACGCGCACCACGCGCACGGGCCAGCTCCAGCCGGTCGTCCGCGCGATGCCAACGCCGATCCCGCCGCTGCCGCCGCGCCGGTTCCCGACGGGCACCGGACCGATCACCACGCCGCCGGGCATGGCGCTCCGGCCGCCGAGCCACGCGACCGAGGAGCCGACGCGGCCCGCCATCGCGATCGGCGAGCGCACCGCGACGAGCGTGATCCAGCCCGCCGCGGCGCGCACCGTCCTGCCGAGCATCAAGCAGCGCATGGCGCGCTGACCCGCGCGCTCGGCGCGCTGCTGCTGGCGGGCGCGGTCGTCGTCGGCAGCATCGGCTGTGGCGGCGGTGGCGGCGGCGGCAAGCCCAAGCAGGTCATGGGACCTGCCGTCGACGAGAAGACGGCGCAGAAGGATGCCGTCGGGCTCGTCGAGGAGATCTACGAGACGCTCGGGCGCGGCAACAAGGACAGCCTGTTCACGCTGCTGGTGGACTCGCTGATCGTGTTCGGCCCGCGGGGCAAGGACTCGATGACGACGCGCGCCGACGTGCTCGTCGCCCTCGCCGAGGTCGTCGATCCGAGGGCGAAGAAGCAGGTCGCGCTGCGCTCGGGCTCGCTCGAGGTCGTGGCCTCGCCCGGCGGTCGGTCGGCGTGGGCGTTCGACATCATCAACGTCAACGGCGAGCCTCACGCGATGATGGCGATCCTGACGAACTCCGACGACCTCTGGCTCGTCGAGGCCGTCTCCCTCGCGCACACGCCGTCGAAGGGTACCGTCAAGACCGAGCTCGCCAAGGACGCCGTCGTGCCGCCAGGCTCCTCGGGTCCGAAGCAGAGTGGCGACGGTGCGGACGGCGCCGTGGAGCGGTTCCGCAAAGGCCTGCTCGCGCAGGAGCTGTGGGGCGAGGACCTCGGTAGTCGCAGCGACGCCGTGTTCGTGGGCCCGGCCGCCGGTGAGGTCACGCGCGGCAAGAAGGAGCTCAAGAAGCTGTGGAAGAAGCGCGTCGAGATGAAGACGCGCGCCGCGGCCTCCGGCGAGATCACCGCGGCGGTCACCGCCGATGGGCAGCTCGCGTGGGTGAGCGCGCCGATCACGCGGGTCGCCGAGGAGGAGGACCCGCTGCCGCTCCGCGCCTTCGCAGTTTTCGAGAAGACCGCCGACAGCTGGAAGCTGATCGCGCTGCAGGAGTCGCTCGCCGTGGGTGCGCCGGGTGCGGGCACCGCGTTCAAGAAGATCGTCCCACCGGCGCTCGAGGCGAAGCCGCCCGAGGTGGTCGAGGCGTCCAAGCCCGACAAGCAGGTCGAGACGACGAAGAAGAAGACGAAGAAGAAGAAGCAGCTGAAGAAGAAGAAGAAGCCCGTCGACGATGACGAGTGAACCGCCGCGCCTGGAGGGAAGCTCGATGAAGGCTCGCTGGCGTCGACCGAGCGTGATGGCCCTCGTGATGGCCCTCGTGGTGGTCGCGGCGCCGCCTGGCGTGGCCCAGGCCAACCCGTGGGCGGACGGCATCACCGACGCGCAGAAGGCGACCGCGCAGAGCGCGCTCGAGGAGGGCAACGCGCTGTTCCTCGAGAAACGCTACGCCGAGGCGCTCGCGAAGTACCAGGCGGCGATCGGTGCGTGGGATCACCCGGCGATCCGCTTCAACATGGTGCGCTGCCTGATCCAGCTCGACCGCATCGTCGACGCGGCCGACAACCTGAAGGTCGCGTTGAAGTACGGCGCCGCACCGCTCGAGGAAGCCGTCTACACCGAGGCGCTCGCCTACGAGAAGCTGCTCGCGAACCAGATCAGCGAGCTCGCGATCACGTGCGCGCAGCCCGGCGTCAAGGTCACGCTCGACGGGCAGCCGCTCGCGACGTGCCCGGCGCGCGCGCTCCGCCGCGTCAAGCCGGGACCTCACCAGGTCGTCGGCGTCGCGGCCGGGCTGCTGACGCGCACGCTCGAGGTCGTCGTCGTCGGCGGCTCGCAGCACCAACTCACGCTCGAGCTCGACTCGCTCGCCAGCGCCGCGCGCATCGAGCAGCGCTGGCCGACGTGGGTGCCGTGGGCGGTGTTCGGAGGCGGCCTCGCGATCGCGGGACTCGGCGCGGCGCTCGACCTCGGCGCCGCGGGCCAGATGGCGAACTACGATCGCATCATCGATCAGCAATGCCGCCCGGCCGCCTGCACGCAGGCCGAGCTCGCCGAGTTCGATGACATCCGCGCCGGCGCCGAGCGCCAGAGCACCGTCGGGGTCGCCATCATGATCGCCGGCACGGCCACGGTCGCGACCGGCGCGGTCATGCTCTACCTCAATCGCGGCCGCACCGTGTACGCGACCTCCGAGACCGCCGCGCCGCGCTTCACTCCGACGATCGTCCCGCTCCCGGGCGGCGCCGCCGTCTCGCTCGGCGGCTCCTTCTAGCGCTCGCCATCGCGCGGTCCTACTTGAGGGTGCGGCTGAGCTTCTCGGCCTCGAGCTGGCGGACGCGAGCCTGCTCGGCCGCGAGCTTCTCCTTCACGATGCCCCACGCCTTGAGGGCGTCGGTCTTGGCAGCCTCGGCCTTCGCGCGCTCGCGCTCCGCGACGTCGCGGGCGGAGCGGGCCTCGGCGGCGATGCGCTCGAGCTTGGCGTTGGCCGCGAGGAGCTCGCCCTCGCTGAGCTGGAGCTTCTTCGTCGTCTGCTGCTGGTCGGCGACGGCCGCCTGCGTGCTCGACTCGGCGGCGCGCACGCGGTCCGCGGCGAGCTGGCGCTCCTGCTCCTTGCGATCCCGCTCGGCGAGTGCGCCCTTGGCCTCGTCGCGCGCGCGGGTCGCCTCGTCACGCGCGCGGTTGGCCTCGTCGCGCTGCACGAGCGCCTCGACGCGCGCCTCGCGAACCTGGACATACGCGATGCTCGCGCCGGCGGCGATCAGCACGAGCACGCCGAACACGCTCGCCATCCCGGCGGTGCGAGCGCGGCGGCCGCGGCGGGCG
>JALZOI010000362.1 GCA_030857245.1 Myxococcota bacterium | reverse complement strand
GATCGCGGGCCCGGTGCTGCTCGCGGCGGTCCTGCTCGTCGTGTTCGGCGGCCGCGGCATGCCGGTGCTCGTGCTGATCGCCGGCGGCGTCGCGCTGTGGGGCTCGTTCGTCACCAAGCGCACGCGGTTCGGCCGCCACCTCTACGCGATCGGCGGCAACCCCGAGGCCGCGCGGCTGTCGGGCATCGACGTCAAGCGCGTCACGCTCGGCGTCTACATCATCCTCGGCGTGCTCACCGCGCTCGGCGGCCTCATGCTCGCTGCCCGCGTCAACGGCGTGACGCCCGGCGCGCAGGGCCAGAACCTCGAGCTCGATGCGATCACCGCGGTCGTGATCGGCGGCACCTCGCTGCTCGGCGGCCGCGGCTCGGTCGTCGGCACCGTGCTCGGCACGCTCGTGTTCGCCACGCTCGCGAACGGCATGAACCTCCTCCGCATCAACTCCAATCTGCAGTGGATCTTCACGGGCCTGATCTTGCTGGTCGCCGTGCTGATCGATGTGCTCTCGAAAGGCAGGCGCTCGTGATCCGGTCTCGTTTCCTCGGTCTCTTTGTCACCGGTTCGCTCGTCGCCTCGCTCGGCGCCTGCAAGAAACAGGAAGGTCCGGAGGTCGCGTTCCTGCTGTCCACGCTCCAGGAGGAGCGCTACCAGAAGGACGTCAAGTACTTCGAGGCGCGCGCGCATGAGCTCGGGATCCGCGTCGTCACGCTCGCCGCCGACAACGACAACGCCAAGCAGATGGCGCAGGTCGAGGACGTGCTGACCCAGGGCGCGAAGGTGCTGGTGATCCAGCCCACCGACAGCCAGGCCGCGTCGGCATACGTCCGGCTCGCCCACGAGAAGGGCGCGAAGGTCGTCGCGTACGACCGCGCGATCGTCGCGCCGGATCTCGACTACTACGTCTCGCACGACAGCTACCGCGTCGGCGTGCTGCAGGCCGAGGCCGCGCTCGCGGCGACGCACGGCAAGGGCAAGTACGTGCTGCTGTCGGGTCAGTCGGGCCACTCGGTCGCCACCGAGATCACGCGCGGCTACGAGCACACGCTCGCGCCGTACATCGCGCGCGGTGATGTCGAGGTCGTGATGAAGCAGCACCACAGCTCGTGGTCGCCCGAGCAAGCGCTCCGCACCGTCGAGGACGCCCTGACGCGGACGGGCGGCAAGATCGATGCGATCCTCGCGAACAACTCCGGGATGGCGCGCGGTGCGGTCCAGGCCGTCACCGCCGCGGGCCTCACCACCGTGTTCATCGCGGGCGCCGATGCCGACGCGGCGAACGTCAACTTCGTGTGCCAGGGCAAGCAGACGATCGAGGTCCTCAAGGACATCGCGCCGCTCGCGCAGACCGCGGCCGACGTCGCCAAGGCCCTCGTCGACGGCCAGCCACCGAAGCGCGGCAGCGCCACGATCGAGCTCGGCGGCAAGGACGTGCCGGTCGCCGCGGTCCGCGTCGAGGTCGTCACCCCCGAGACCGTCAAGTCCCTGCTCGTCGACTCGGGCTTCCTCACCGCCGGCGAGCTGCCGGCGTGCGCCAACCGGCTCGCCGCCGCCACGAAGTAACGAAGAGGTCTGTCATGCGCCACGCGCCGATCCAGCTGACGTTCCTCCTCGGCGCGGCCTCGCTGGCCGCGGCACAGGGGACGCCCTCCACGACCGCAACTTCGGACAGCGAAACAGCGCCCGCCGCCACCGCCGACACGGCCGCGGGGACGCCCTCCACGACCGCAACTTCGGACAGCCAAACCGCCGCGCCCGCCCCCGCGCTCCCCGCCGCGCCGGCGCGCCAGGCGACCGCGACGATCGAGCCGATCACCACGACCGACACCGTCACCGGGGTCGCGCAGAAGGCGGATCGCACCGGCCCCAGCCTCGACGCGGGCCCGGTCCGCTTCGAGCTCCACGGCTATGCGCGCATGCCGCTCGCGGCGCAGGGCACGCCGCGCGAGCCGTTCCTCGTCGACAACGACTACTACCTCTCCGGCTTCGCGTACACGCGGCTCTACGAGCCCGACTGGTCGGAGCTGTTCTTCTCGGCGAACCACGGCAACTACAAGGCCGAGTTCGGCATCTTCGCGTCGCTGTACTCGGACTACGCCTCGGCGCGCCTCGAGAACCAGCTCGGGATCGCGCAGGCGAGCGTCACGGCGAAGGCGTTCCTCGATCACGAGCCGCTCTCGGTGCAGCTCGGCGTGTTCTGGGATCGCTTCGGCTACATCGAGCCCTACGACACGTACATGTTCGGCCGCACCCACCAGGGCGGCGTCAAGGTCGCGTACGAGCTGCCGGGCGGCGGCCGCGCGCAGGCCGGCGTCGGCATGCACCAGGCGCAGCTCCAGCAGAACCTCGGCCTGACGCCGATCGCGCACGTCGCGGCGAGCTATCCCGTGCTGACCGCCACCGAGGACGAGGCCACCGTCGAGCGGCTCCGGGTCGGTGGCTACGTGCTGCGATCGTGGACGCGCGACACCCGCCAGCTCTCCCCGATCAAGGACGGCACGATGTGGGTCGCCGGCCTCGACGGCCGCTACACGCTGCCGGGCCAGCTCGGCACCGCCTACGTCGCGGCCTCGCTCTACGACATGGAGAAGGTGCTCTACCTCGCGCCCGCCCTCGAGGTCATGCACTCCACGGGCGGCCGCGGCCTGACCGAGAACTTCCTCGGCCTCGACTCGAGCGAGGACGGCACCGGCCGGATGTACAACCTCGCGGCCGACGTCCCGCTGCAGCTCACCGACAAGATCGGCGCGCGCGCCTTCGGCATGGTGACGTGGGTCCGCTCGCCCCAGGTCGACGAGATGGATCCGCTGATCAACAAGGACCGTCGCCTCTACCTCAAGTGGGGCGTCGAGCCGAGCTACAAGCTGCTGCCGCAGCTCCGGGTGTCGGCGCGCTACGACCGCGTCGTCCTCGATGTCTACGACTCGGAGAACAGCTTCCGCGTGCTGTCGCCGCGGATCACGTTCCCGCTCGCGAAGTGGGGCGAGCTGTTCTTCATGTACTCGCACTACTGGTACGGCGACAAGGTGCACCTGCGCGCCGGCCAGGTGCCGCTCGAGACCGAGCCCGACAGCGACGTGTTCAAGCTGCAGGCCCAGGTCGTCTGGTAGCCCGCGCGCTCAGGGACAGCTCGAGCGTCCGGCTGCCGCGCACAGCTGCGCCGGCGTGCGCGCGACGCTGAACACGCGCAGCTGATCGAGATCGCCGAGCAGCGGCGACCCCGACCCCGGTGGGTTGTCCGCGCCGAACGAGGTCCCGGTGACGCCGCCGTCGCCGAGCGGCGGGCCCCCGCCGGCGGAGGCTGCGAGCGAGCTGCCGTCGACGTAGGTCCGCGCGGTGCCGTCGTACGTGAACGCGACGTGCGTCCACGTCCCCGCGGTCACGGCGCCGGTGACCTGCACGCCGGCCCACACGAGCGTGCCGTCGGGATGCAGGAACGCGCCGTACTGACCTTGGTTGTCGACGATCCCGGCACGCACCCCGCCGGTGGGCAGCTCGGTCGGCCGGATCCAGGTCTCGATCGTGATCGCGAGGACGTCGAAGCCCGGCGCCTCGCCGACGTCCATGCGGCTCGTCGCATCGAGCCGCGTGGCCATCCCGACCCGGCCGTCGACGAACGTCACGCCGGTCGACTGCGCATGCAGCAGGTGGCCCGACGCATCGGTCGTGGTGCCTTCGAGCTCGTAGCAGGCGACGAGGGTCGGGTCCGCGGGATCGCAGAACGGGTCGACGGGGGGCTCGGCATCCGCATCGGGTGAACCGGTCGCATCAGCCGGCGCGCAGTCGGCGCCCGCGCAGCTCGCCGCCTGATGACGGAACCCGCACCCCGGCGCCAGCACGCCGCCCACCACGATCAGCGCGAACCCGTGCGCGACCCACATCCCCAGGCATCGTACCCCGCCTGCCCCGCGACGCGGAATCGCTCCTCGCCACGCAGTGACGCGAGGCGCGGTGATACGATGGCAGCGGTGGTGTCGCGGGCCTCCCGCGAATGGAGCTCCATGCCAGATGTCACTTTGAACGTCTCGGGGCTGAGCGACGTGGGTCGTGCTCGCGAGACCAACGAGGATGCGTTCGAGGTCACCGACCTGGCGACCGGGCGAGCGATCGACGCGAACAACATCGTGCGGTTCATCGATGTCGGTGACCACGGTGTCCTGCTCGCGCTCTCCGACGGCATGGGCGGCCACCAGGCCGGCGAGGTCGCGAGCGCACTCGTCCTCGAGTCGCTGCGCCACGCGCTCGCCGACCAGACCCAGAAGCCGGTCCAGGACAAGCTCGAGGCGGCCGTGCACCGCGCCAACAACGCCGTGCTCAACACCGCGCGGTCGGCCCAGCACCACGGCATGGCCGCGACGCTGACCGCGATCCTCGTGCACGGCATCGACGCCTTCATCACGGAGGTCGGCGACTCGCGCGCGTACCTGCTCCGCGAGGGCCGGCTCCGCCAGATCACGCGCGATCAGAGCCTGGTCCAGCTGATGGTCGACAGCGGCGCGATGACGCCCGCGGAGGCGCGACGCTCGCCGAACCGCAACGTGATCCTGCAGGCGGTCGGGCTCAAGAGCGAGCTCCGCGTCGCGATCGCGCGGCTCGCCCTGCGCGCCAACGATCGCTTCCTGCTGTGCAGTGACGGCGTGACGAACCTCGTCTCGGACGACGAGCTCCGCGACATCCTCACCGACAGCGATCCGCGGATGGCCTGCGAGACGATGATCGCCCTCGCCAACGAGCGGGGCGGTGACGACAACGAGACGGCGATCGTCGCCGACGTCACCGGCGAGGCCCTGCCCCGCTCTGACGAGTTCGAGTCGGTCACCTCGACCTACGAGGTGCTGCAGGCCTACGACGCGATGAAGCGCCCGCGCCGCTGACCGCGATCGTCGCCAAGGCCGCCGAGGCCGCCGAGGCCGCCGAGGATCCTTTTCTGAAGAAGGGACGCACGCGCTCCGCGTTCAACCGAGCTGCTCCTTCCTGAGATGATCCTTGGCGGCCGTGGCGCGCTCGGCGGCCTTGGCGACCTCCGCTCCGCGCAACTCCACGTCCCGAAAAAGGGGCGCGGCCCGCAGCGTTTGACCGCCACGAGCCGCATACACGATGAGCGCCGGTGCGCTCGCTAGGGCCGGCGGCGGCGCAGGAGGCCGACGAGGGCGAGCATCAGCACCGACCCGGCGGAGCCGCCGCTGGTGCTGCAGCCACCGGTGATGTCGTTGCTGCCGTCGCCGTCGCCGGCGCCGGCGCCACCGCCACCGCCACCGCCACTGGCGGACACGGTGATCTGGACTTCCTGCTCGGCGATCAGGCCCGCGAGGTCCGTCGCCTTGATCTTGAGGGTGTGCGCGCCGGCCGCGAGGCCGATGACCTCGAAGACCCACGGCGACGCGGTCAGCGGTGCGCCGTACAGCGTGCCGTCGATGAACAGCTCGGCCTTCGAGAGGTTGGTGTCGACGACCGACGCCTCGACGTCGAACGTCGGAGCGACGGTGGCGCCGTTCTGCGGCACGGTCAGCATCGCCATCGGTGCGACGTTGACGATGGGCGCGCCGTAGATCAGCGCGGCACCGGCCTGGTCCTTGGCCGAGAGGGCGAGCGTGTTGTTCGGCGAGCCGCACTGCGGATAGTGCATCGTCGACACCGCGTCGTAGTCGGTGACGCCGCGGTACTGGGTGTCCTCGAGGCAGCCCTGCGTCTGCTGGTTGGGACGCGCGATGTGCTCGTGGCGGAAGCCGAGCGCGTGCCCGAGCTCGTGGATCACGATGTTCGCCAGCGGGATGCCCCCGGTCCTCGCGGGATCGAACGACGCGGCCTCGACGAGGACGTTGCGCTCGCCGCGTGGCGAGTCGGGGAAGAAGGCGCGCGCGAGGTATGGCGAGCCCGCGGGTGCCGGGTTGACGTCGAACAGCACGTTCGGGTTGGCCGCGTTGCAGGTCGCGTCCTGCCCCGGCAGGTACACGAACTTCACGTTCGCGAACTTCTCCCAGCCGTTCACGGTCGCCGCCGTCATCGCGTTGACGATGAGCTGCTTGTTCGCGCCGAAGCCGACGCCGATGCAGTAGGTCAAGTTGACCTTCTGCGCGTCGCTCCACTTGATGTCGGTGCCGTTGTTGTAGATCAGCAGCGCGCCCTGCTGGGCCTGGCTCCAGTGGTCGTACAGCTTGTCCTCGCCGTGGATCACGAGATCCCAGTCGAGGACGTACGCGCCGGTGCCCGGCTCGCGCGCGAGCTGCGCCTTGAACTCCTCGAAGGAGTCACCTTGATTCGTCCCGAGCTCCGGCTGCTCGGCGGCGCAACCGAGGCCGGTCGCGGCGAGCATCGTGGCGAGGAGCAGCTTGGGCATGGCACGGGGAGTTACACGACCCGGGCCAACCCTCGTGCATGTGGTCTCGCGCGGTTGCGCGTGCAGGACTGGGAGTCCAGCCAACGGTTCCGCGGACCGCCCCCACCAGGTCTGCGGCGGCGGTGGTCGCTTACTCGGCGTCGCGCGCGGCGTCGGTGTCGGCGGGCGCGACCTCGTCGGTGTTCGGGCGCGGCACGATCTCGACGCTGCGCTGGTGCGGCGGCGCGGCCTTGCGCTCCTCGGCCGACATCATCGCGACCTCGAGCTGACCGAGCCGCTCGACCTCGGAGAGCGCGTTGAAGCCGCCGATGAACTGGCCGCGCAGGTAGACGTACGGCACGGTGTTCTGCTTGGTCTCGAGCGCGAGCTTCGGCGCCTTGGCCTCGTGCTCGGGCTCCTCGAGATCGACGAAGTCGTAGTCGACCTTGTGGCGCTCGAGCAGCGTGATCGCGCGACCGCTCCACGGGCAGCTCTTCTTGCCGAAGATCTGCGCCTTGATCGAGTCGTCGCCGAACCCAGCACCCGCCGCCTTCTTCGTGGTGGTGACGGTCGACGCGACGGCGGCGACCTGCTCGGCCTTCACCGCTGCCGTGGTCTTGACCTCGTCCTGGGACACGAAGTCCTTGCCGAACAGCTTCGCGATCCGCTTGCGCGCCGAGACGTAGCGCGGGTCGGTCGCGACCTTCTCCTGCAGGTAGTCGCGGACCTCGCCACCGAGCTCGTCAGCGCGATTGAGCGCCGCGAACAGCTTGTCGGTCGCCTGCTTCGTCCACTTGGTCTTGGGCTGCACGTCGGGCATGGGCTGCCTCCATACCAGAGGCTGTCGACCGGGTCGAGCACGCCGTCGCGGCCCCGGCTCATGGTGGCCGGCCGAGCCCCGGCGGTCGGGAGGTCCCCGGTCGCGCTAGAGTGATCACCATGCGCCAGCGCTGGCTCCTCGGGTTCCTGCTCGTCGGGTGCGAGCACGCGGTTCCGGCGCCCGCCGTGGCGCCTGCCCCGGCCGCCCTGCCCGCGGTCGCGGTGGTCGGGGAGCCCGCCCCC
>JALZOI010000361.1 GCA_030857245.1 Myxococcota bacterium | reverse complement strand
GACTCGATCGCGGTCGCGGCCGGAGCCGGCGCCACGCCGCGGGCCTGCAGCAAGCGCGGGATGCCGTGCGGGTCGAGCGCGAGCGGCGTCGCGCCGAGCGCGACGGCAGCAGCCATCGGCGTGGCGCTCGCAGGGAGGTCGATCGCGGCGTCATCGTGATCCGGCCGCGGATCACTGCACGCGAGCATGAAGGCCGTGGTTGCGAGGATGCGAGACAACCGTCCCGCACGAGTCACCTGGGTTCGCACGGGCGGGACCCTAACACCGAGGCGCGGACCCCAAGGGTGACGGATCGCATCTGCCCCGAGTGGCATGCGCTCACCGACGGCGCTTCAACCGAGGTTCGTGGCTCGCACTCAGCCGGTGCGCTCTCGGTGAACCTCTTCCCCGAGCCACGCGCGCTGGCATTGATAGGCCGCACGCGCGCCCGCGAGCACGAGCTCGAGATCTGATCGAGCCATCGGTACGCGCGCGACCGGAGCGCGCCCGAGCTCGTGGCGCTGCTCCGCGCGTTGCCCACCCAGCTCGCCTACGCAGCGAACCGAGGTGGGGAGGTCAGACGGTGCCCCGCCGCGGGGACGGGCTGTGGGCAGGATTCCCCCAGCTGCAACCTTGGCCGTCGCCAAGGTTGCGCGTTCGCGGTTCTCGTACCGATGGCACGCGGAACCCTGCAAGCTGCTGGAAAGGCGTGGACAGCTGAAGGCGCGTGGCGAAGTCGCGCTACAACTTCGTCTCGGTGAGCGGTGCGGCACAGCTGATAAGCGGCGACGCGAACCCGCAGCGGGCCTTCGCGGCACGCACGTAATTTGCTTCTGCTCACGCTCAGTAGTGTCACGCGAGCCCAGCATCACCTCCCGAGCAGCCCGTGTCGCCTGACGATAGCGCCAGCTCCGGCTGCGCCGCGTCACCCATCGAGGTCCTCGCCCCCGAGGACCTCCTCGGCATCGGGGGGGGCACGGACATCCTCATCGTCGACGACAACGCGACGAACCTCGTCGCCATCGAGGCGGCGCTCGCGCCGCTCGGGCGGACGCTCGTCACCGCGACGTCAGGCGTCGATGCGCTCGCGAAGCTCCTCGACCAGGACTTCGCGCTGATCCTGCTCGACGTCCAGATGCCCGGCATGACCGGGTTCGAGACCGCCACGATGATCCGCGCCCGGCAACGCTCGCGCGCCACGCCGATCATCTTCATCACGGGCATGACGTGGCAGGACGAGACGGTCCTCCAGGGCTACGAGGTCGGCGGCTTTGACTTTCTCATCAAGCCCGTGATGCCCGAGGTGCTGCGCGCGAAGGCTCGCGTCTTCCTCCAGCTCCAGGAGCGCACCCACGAGCTCCAGCGCAAGGTCAGCGATCTGCGCGCCACGCAGGCGCTCGTCCACGCGCAAGCCCTCGCCACGGATCGCCAGGCGTCCGACGCGCGCGTCCTCGCCGAACGACTCGAGGAGCTCGCGGGGGTCGACCGCCGCAAGGACGAGTTCCTGGCCATCCTCGGCCACGAGCTCCGCAATCCACTGCACTCGTTGCAGATGGCCGTCGAGCTGCTCCGTCAGCGGCCGGTGGGCGAGAGCGCCGAGCGGGTGCACCAGGTGATCGATCAGCGCGTCGCGTACATGTCGAGGCTCGTCGATGATCTACTCGACGTCCGCCGGTTCGCCGCCGGCACGATCGAGCTGCAGCGTGAGCCGCTCGTCGTCGGGCAGCTGGTCCGCGAGGCGCTCGACCTGTGCAGCGCGCAGCTCGCCGCGAAGCAGCACCACCTCGAGCTCGACCTCGATCCCGAGCACGATGCCGCGGTGCTCGGCGACCGCATTCGCCTGGTCCAGGTGATCGCGAACCTCGTCGACAACGCGATCAAGTACACGCCCGCGCGCGGCACGATCGCGGTCACCGTGCGCGCGGCGGACGGCGTCGCCAGCGTACGCATCGTCGACAACGGCCGTGGGATTCGCGCCGACCTGGTGCCGACGATCTTCGAGATGTTCGTCCACGATCGCGCGACCACCGATGGCCACGGCGGGCTCGGGCTCGGGCTCGGGATCGTCAAGCGCATCACCGAGCTCCACGGCGGCACCGTCCAGGCCCGCAGCCCGGGGCCGCAGCGCGGCGCGACGTTCGAGGTCACGCTCCCGCTCGCCGCGACCCCGCTGGTGGCGACGACGACCGTGCCCAGCACTCGCACGCAGCCGCGACGCCTCGTGATCTGCGACGACGCGGAGGACATCCGCGAGCTGCTGTCGGACATGCTCCGCATGCACGGTCACACGGTGACCATCGCCGCGACCGGCGGCGCGGCGATCCTGGCGATCGTCGACGAGCTGCCGGACGCGGCGCTGATCGATCTCGGGTTGCCCGACATCGACGGCTACGAGGTCGCGCGGGCGGTGCGCGCGAAGCTCGGCGATCGCTGCCCGCCGCTGATCGCCGTCTCGGGCTTCGGGCAGCAGCGGGACCGCGCGCGCACGCGCGAGGCAGGGTTCGACATGCACCTGGTCAAGCCGACGCCGGTCGCGGAGCTCCTCGCTGCGATCGACGCTGCGCTCGCGCGACCCGACCGCGTAGGACCGACGTGACGCGGTCAGCCGTACGCGGGTAGGTAGACGTCTGGCTCGGCGTCGCGGTGGCTGTCGATGACGCGCACCGTCGGATAGTACTCGAGCAGGAACGCTGCGAGATCTCGCTTCGCCGAGGAGCTGCCCGCAAGCACGACGGTGGTGAACAGCGCCTCCTCGTCGTCCAGCTGCAGGATCATGTCGAGCGGGGTGCTCACCACGACCATGTCCTCGCGTTCGTTACTCGCCGGCCGTCGCGGCTCCTCGACCGAGACGACGAGAGTTTGTGGCCGGGTCCACTCACCCGTTCCCTTGGCAAACCGCTGACGCTGTCTTTCCATTGCGCTGCACCCCCTCCGAGATGAATCTGCTTGCAAGGTTTGGGTCCACGTCGCCTCCCGCGAATGCTCCGTGAGCACCAAGACGCCGCACGGCAACTCGTGGGTGGTTGGTTACGGTTCTCGACGACAACAACAAGTGCGCCTTCGCGCGGTGGGCGGTTGGTCGCACGACACTCCCGTCGCGACTCGCGCCATCCAGGTAGTTCCGGGTAGGGAATGCTGCGACGCGCAGCTTCCTGCGGCCCTGAAGGGCTCGTCGACGAGAAATCACGATCCCGGACGTCGCCTCTCCTCCCGATCTCGCTGTCGGAACACTTCGCACGCCGGTTGCACCGGCTGCCTCCATGTCCTCGATGCTGGCCCGGTTGAAGCGCGAGACCAAGCACCTGCACGCCGCGGCGGGGACCGATCGCTTGCAGCTCGGCCTCGTCGACAGCCCCGAGCGGTACGCGCGCTTCCTCGGCCAGATCTGGGGCTTCGAGGCTCCCGTCGAGGCGGCGTTCGCGCGGACGCCAGGGCTGGCCGAGCTCGTCGAGCTTCGCGCTCGCACCGCGATCCGGATGCTGCGCGCGGACCTCATGGCGCTCGGCGTCACGAGTCCGTCGAGCCTGCCCTCCACCCACGCCGTCCCGGGGTTGCAACCTGGCGAGGCGCTCGGCTGGATGTTCGTGATCGAGCGCAACGCCGCGGTGCATGCCGAGGTCTGCGCGCGACTCACCGACCGGCTTTCACGCTCGCTCCTGCTCGCGGGCTCGTACCTCTCGAGCAGCGCGGCGATCGAGGCGCGCTGCCTCGCCCTCGGCACCGCGCTCGATCGCGTCGCGCGCACGCCCGAGGTCGTCCGCCAGATCTGCGATGCCGCCACCCTCGCGTTCGCCCGCCAGCGCCAGTGGTACCGCCAGCCCGCGCCCGCGAGTTCCGCGGTCCGCTCCCACAGCGTCGCCTGATCTCGCGACCGGTCTCGCGACCGGCAGCCGCGTCACGCTCGGGCGCGATCCGTCAGTGCTGGTTCTCGACGTCGGGCGCGGCGGTCGGCACCGGGCCGAGGCGCGCGGCCGCGAGCTCGTCGAGCATCGTCACCAGCGCAGCCCGTCGCTCGTTGATCGCGCGCTGCAAGGCCTCCACGCGCTCCTGGCGTCCGAGTCGCCCGCGGTCGCTCCCCGGCAGCGGCGCACGCAGCTCGCTGTTGAGCTTCTTCTCCGCGCTCTCCAGGGCACGCTTGCACGTCGCGAGGGCTCGCTCCTCTTCCTCGCTCCGGTCAGGGAGCCGCTGTTCGATGACGTCCATGTGACGGTGGAGTGTGAGGGCGATGTCGAAGAATCTGGAGCCGGTGGGCGGGTATGATCCGCCGACCTACGGTTTACGAAACCGTTGCTCTACCACTGAGCTACACCGGCAAGTTAGAGGGCTATCTCGTACCTGAGACAGCTGGATCGCGCAAGGGGACTGATCCCCCGGAATCATCCAGGTGCGTGCGTCGCGGGGCGCCACGTTGCCGCGGGGGCCAGTGAACCCGACCACACGCCCCGGATCGCCGCCACCGCGTCGGCACCATTACGGAGCGCGTCGTCGAGCCGCGCGCGCGTCTCGATGCCACCGACCGCGACGAGCCGGGCTCCGGAACGCAGCACCGCCCGCGCGCCTTGCAACGCGAGCGACCCGAGCGGCTCGGCCTTGCCTGGCGTGCGCCAGATCGGTCCGAGCTGCACGAGGTCGGCACCGGCCTCGCCGGCGCGTCGCACGGCGTCGATCGAGTGACACGACACGCCGATCACGAGGGCCGGCCCGAGCGCGCGCGCCATCGCGACCGTCATC
Source organism: Myxococcota bacterium (assembly GCA_030857245.1). Lineage (GTDB taxonomy): Bacteria > Myxococcota_A > Polyangia > Haliangiales > Haliangiaceae > JABFXX01. The sequence goes on along the minus strand of JALZOI010000361.1, from coordinate 2,670 downwards.
CCGCGCTCCGGCAGGTGGACGCCGTACGCGCCAGCGGCGAGCGCGACGTCGACGCGATCGTTGACCATCACGGGGGCGCCGCTCGCCATCGCGGCCCGCACGAGCTCGAGCAGCGGTGCGCCGTCGAGATCCTTCTCGCGGATCTGCACGATGGGCTCGTCGGGGGCGAGCTGCGTGACCGCGCGCGCGACGGCGGCGCCGAACGCCTCGGCGATCGCCGGGGCATCCCCACTCGCGAGCAGCTCCGCCGTGACCATGCGGCGGCGATCGGTGATCGCGACGATCCGCATCTACTCGATCAAGTTGGTGGTGGGCGAGGACGCGTTCGCGTAGTCACGCCGGGGCATGCGGCCGGCGAGGAAGGCCTTGCGGCCGCCGTCGACCGCGAGGCGCATCGCCTCGGCCATCAGCACCGGATGCTGTGCGCCGGCGATGCCGGTGTTCATCAGCACGGCGACGCAGCCAAGCTCCATCGCGATCGCGGCGTCCGATGCGGTGCCGACGCCGGCATCGACGATCACCGGGATGCCGACGTTCTCGATGATGAGCCGGATGTTGTGCGGGTTGCGGATCCCGAGGCCCGAACCGATCGGCGCCGCGAGCGGCATCACCGCGAGGCAGCCGGCTTCCTCGAGCCGCTTGCACGTGATCAGATCATCGGAGCAGTAGGGGAGGACCTTGAAGCCCTCCTTGACCAGCCGCCGCGCGGCCTCGACCGTCGCGGTGTTGTCGGGGAACAGCGTCTTCGGATCGCCGATGACCTCGAGCTTCACGAGGTCGTCCATCCCGAGCTCGCGCGCGAGATGCAGCGTGCGGATCGCTTCGTCGGCCGTATAGCAGCCGGCGGTGTTGGGCAGCACGATGTACTTCCCGCGATCGATGGCATCGAGGACGGTCGGCTCCTTGCTCGTCAGGTCGACGCGGCGGAGCGCGACCGTGACGATCTCGGCACCGGAGGCGGCGAGGGCCGCGCGGGTCTCGTCGATCGACTTGTACTTGCCGGTGCCCACGATGATCCGCGAGCGCAGCGTGCGATCGCCGAGCTTCCAGGTGTCGTTCTGATCCAGCGGTGCCTGCATCTCAGCCTCCTCCGACGAAGGTGACGACCTCGAGGCGATCGCCGTCGACCAGGACCGTGCTCGGGTGCTGGGCGCGGGGCACGACCTCGCGGTTGCGCTCGACCGCGACGCGCTTGCCGCCGAGCCCGAGCTCGGCGACCACGGTCTCGATGGTGCTCCCCCGGATGATGGTCCGCGGTTCGCCGTTGATGATCACGCCGATGCTCGTCGACATCGGGGCGCAACCTACCATCGATCGCCCGGGCCGCTGGCGCCGGTCCAGGCGCTGAAGGTCGCGCTTGGTACGGGCACCTGGGCGGTAGCCACGCAAGTCAATGACGCGAGCAGCCAGATGTGATGACCACGACATCCATGCCGTGGTGGACCACGGTTTTGTGAAGCCTACGTCACAGGGAAAGGGGGTAGCCGGAGGGGCAACCGGCCGGAACTACAGCGCCAGCACCCGATCCCGCCCCCGGGCACACCAATCGCAGTAACCCCACTCGGGTCGTCGCCCCAGGAGCCATCCATGACGTTAGGAATCGCTCGTCCCTCGTTCTCGCCTGCCATGCCGCTGCGTCCCGTGGATCCCCGCGTGGCCGGGGAAGACCCGGCACGCATCCGCGCCACCATCGCTCGTGCACCGCTGTTCGCGGCGTTGCCGATCAGCGCCATCGAGGATCTCACCGCCCGGGTGTCGGTCCGCAAGGTCACCGTCGGTGCCGCGGTCGTCGCGCAGGACGAGCCCGGTGACGCGATGTTCGTGATCATGTCGGGTCGCGTGAAGGTCGTGATCTTCGGAGAGAGCGGACGTGAGGTGACGCTGTCGTTGCTCCGCGCCGGTGACTCCTTCGGCGAGATGTCGCTGTTCGACCAGGCACCGCGCTCCGCGCACTGCATGGCGATCGAGCCGACCACGCTGCTCGTGCTGTCGCGCGAGGATCTCTTGCGCCACATGCAGGCGCACCCGCGAACGTCGATGAACCTCCTCGGGGAGATGGCGCGCCGCCTGCGACGCGCCGACGAGAGCATCGCCCAGCTCGCGCTGTGCGACGTCAACGAGCGGCTGATCCATCGCCTCGTCGGGCTCGCCCGCGAGGAGGGTGCGTCGGGACCGGATGGCCTCAGCATCCGGCGCCGCCCGACCCAGCAGGAGCTCGCGAACATGATCGGCAGCTGTCGCGAGACGATCTCGCGAGCCTTCAACCAGCTCGCCCGCGACGGCTTGATCATCCCGCGCGGTCGCTCGCTCGTCGTGACGCCCGCGCTGATCGAGCGCTGCGAGAAGAAGAAGGCCGCGTAGCCCGCGCAGCCCTCGTCCTGGCGGCTCCCGAGCCCGTGTTCGCCCCGGCGAGCACGGGCTCGTTGCGTGACGATCCCGAGGCGCGGGGCGTGCGCGTGCGGCGCGCCGCACCGCGGCTTCGCGATAGGGTCGCGTGATGAAGCGCCGACCCCGCTCGACGACTGCACGGACCACTGGGAAAGCGAAGCCCGCGAGCCAGGCGAAGGCGAAGCCCGCGCGCACGGCGAAGGCGAAGCCCGCGCGCACGGCGAAGGCGAAGCCCGCGCGCACGGCGAAGGCGAAGCCCGCGCGCACGGCGAAGGCGAAGCC
>JALZOI010000360.1 GCA_030857245.1 Myxococcota bacterium | reverse complement strand
GCGCCACCAGGAGCGGCTCGTCGCAGGTCGCCGCGCAGCCTGCCAACGGGCAGGTCGTGCAGGCCGGCCTCGACGTCACCGACGAGGCCGCGGTGCGCGCGCGCTTCGCCGAGCTGCCCGAGCTCGACATCGTCGTGTGCTCGGCGGGCGTCGGCACCTTCGGGCCGATCGTCGACTGCTCGGTCACCGAGCTCCGCGCGATGCTCGAGGTCCACATCGTCGGCACGCTGCTGTGCGCGCGCGAGGCGCTGAAGCGGATGATGCCGCGGCGGCGCGGTCACATCGTCGTCATCGGCTCGCACGTCGCGCACCGCTCGTTCACCGACTGCGCCGGCTACACCGCCGCGAAGGCAGGGCAGCTCGGGCTCGTGCGCGTGCTCGCCGAGGAGGCGCGGCCCTACGACATCCGCGTCACCTCGATCTTGCCGGGCGCGACCGACACGCCGATCTGGGACGAGCGCCCCGGCTTCGATCGCAGCAAGATGATGAAGCCCGAGGACGTCGCGAGCTTCCTCGTCGCGATCGTCGCGCGGCCGGGGATCTCGGTCGAGGAAGTCACGGTCACGCCGCCCGCCGGCGCCCTGTGATCGCGCGCGGCTCGCTCAGCGCGCCTGGGTGACCGCCTGCTCGTCGTACGGCCGCGCGTGGGCATCGACGAAGCTGCGATCGTGGCGCCCGAACCACAGGATGTCGGTGGCTCCGAAGCTGCGGAGCGCGTCGTCGATCCGGCGGAGCACGAGCCGCGTCTCCTCACCGAGGTGCACGCCGGTCCACGCCCGGGTCAGCTCGAACGTCGAGCAGGCGCCGGGCTGGCTGCCGAGCCGCACGATCTCGACGGGGACGGGATGCCCGCCGGTGAGCGCGCGGATCGCATCGCGCGTGACCTCGATGGGCGCGTCGAGGTCGCGCGCGAGCTCGGCGGCGACCGCGAGCATCGCGTCCTGGGGATCGCCGGTGAACCGCACGACCGTGCGCAGGCCCGGAGGGTCAGCGGCGGCGAGGTGCGCCGTCTGGGCATGCCAGTAGCGCGCGACGATCTTGCGGGTCAGCGCCATCGTCGCACCGACGGCGATCGCGGGGATGAACCAGGGCACGCCGTAGCGTAGCGCGCTCCGGCCTGGCGAGCAGGCGGGGGGGCGGTCCGTCCCGACTCCCGCGAAACCCGCCCGAAACTCGCGCGGCTGACCGGCGTGGCGGATCGTCGGGCATGGACTGGGACGCCGCGCTCGCCGCGTTCACGCGCTACCTCGAGGTCGAGCGCGCGTACTCGCCGCGCACGGTCGAGGTCTACACGCGCGACGTGGCCGCGCTGCGCCAGCACCTCCGCGCGAAGAAGGCGCGCGACGTCCCGCTCGAGCGGCTCTCCGCGATCGACGTGCGCAGCCAGCTCGCCGCGCTGTTCGGCGTCAACGGCCCGGCGACGATCGGCCGCAAGCTGTCGAGCGTGCGCGCGTTCTGCGTGTTCCTCGTCAAGCGCGGCGTGATCGCCGGCAACCCGGCGGCCGCCGTGCGAGGCCCGAAGAAGCGCCGCGGCCTGCCGCGCGCCCTCGATGTCGACGATGCCTTCCGCCTCGTCGAGGCGCCGACCACGACCGGCCGCACCAGTCACCGCACGCTGTCGGCGACCGAGGAGGCCCGCCACCTGTTGCTCCGGCTCCGCGATGCGGCGCTGCTCGAGTTGCTCTACGGCACCGGCCTCCGCGTCTCGGAAGCATGCTCCCTCGACACCACGGACATCGACCGCGATCGCTACGGCACGCCGATGCTGCTCGTCCGCCATGGCAAGGGCGGCAAGTCCCGGCAGGTGCCGCTCGGCGGGGCGGCCGATCGCGCGGTCACCGCATACCTGCCGGTGCGGCGGTCCCTCGGGGCCTCCGACGCCGCGCTGTTCCTCAACGCGACCGGCGGGCGCCTGACGACCCGCTCGGTGCAGCGCCTCACCAAGCGCTGGACGATCGCCGGCGGCGTCCACGCGACCGCCACCCCGCACGGCCTGCGCCACTCCTTCGCCACGCACCTGCTCGACGAGGGCGTCGATCTGCGGGCGATCCAGGAGCTGCTCGGTCACGCGAGCCTGTCGTCGACGCAGATCTATACCAAGGTCTCGCTCGACCACCTGATGAAGGTCTACGACGACGCGCACCCGCGCGCGAAGCAGGCGACCACGGCCGCGCCCGCGCCCGCGACGCCGACCGAGATGGAGCGAGCGCGCGACCGCGTCGGAGCGGGACCCGTGCTACGACCCAGGCGTGAAGATTCGATCGACGACGATCCTCTCGGTAAGGCGCGGTAAGACCGTCGTCGTCGCCGGCGACGGTCAGGTGACGCTCGGCACCACCGTCGTCAAGGGCGGCGCCAAGAAGGTCCGCCGGCTCGGCGAGGGCCGCGCGATCGGCGGGTTCGCCGGGTCGGCCGCCGACGGCATCGCGCTCTTCGAGCGGCTCGACGACAAGCTCCGCGAGCAGCGCAGCCCGCTCCGGCGCGCGGCGGTCGAGCTCGCGAAGGAGTGGCGCACGGATCGCGCGCTGCGCCGGCTCGAGGCGATGCTCGTCGTCGCCGATGGCGAGGCGACGTTCATCCTCTCGGGCTCGGGCGACGTGATCGAGCCCGACGACGGTGTCTGCGCGATCGGCTCGGGTGGCAGCTATGCGCTGTCGGCGGCGCGCGCGCTGATGCGGCACACCGAGCTGTCGGCGCGGGAGATCGTGGAGACCGCGATGGGCATCGCCGCCGAGGTCTGCATCTACACCAACTCGAACCTGACGATCGAGGAGCTGCCCGCGACCTCGTCGGTGGAGCGCACCTCGTGAGCGAGTCCCTGACCCCGAACAAGATCGTCGAGGAGCTCGACCGCTACGTGGTCGGCCAGCGCGACGCCAAGCGCGCGGTCGCCGTGGCCCTCCGCAACCGCTGGCGGCGCCAGCAGGTCGAGGGCGAGCTGCGCGACGAGATCGCGCCGAAGAACATCATCATGATCGGGCCGACCGGCGTCGGGAAGACCGAGATCGCGCGCCGGCTCGCGCGGCTCGCGCGGGCGCCGTTCCTCAAGGTCGAGGCCAGCAAGTTCACCGAGGTCGGCTATGTCGGCCGCGACGTCGACTCGATCGTGCGTGACCTCGCCGAGGTCGCGGTCAAGCTCGTGCGCGACGAGGAGGCCGCGAAGGTCCGCCCGCGCGCGAAGGAAGCGGCCGAGGAGCGGCTGCTCGATCTGCTGCTGCCCCGGGGCGGCGGCCGCAGCTTCACGGATCGCCCGGGCGAGCCCGCGAGCGCCGCGCCCGCGCCCGATGCCACGCGCGAGAAGCTGCGGCAGATGCTGCGCGATGGCCGGCTCGATGACCGCGACGTCGAGGTCGAGCTGCAGGACGAGGCCAACCCGTTCATGACCGCGCTCGGCGGCCAGCCGGGCATCGACGAGAACGCGCTGTCGGGGCTCAAGGACATGTTCGGCGGGCTCGGCCGCAAGACGAAGCGGCAGAAGCTCAAGGTCCCGCAGGCGTGGCGGGCGCTCACCGAGCAGGAGGTCGACAAGCTGATCGACCACGACGCCGCGACGCGCGAGGCCGTGCACCGCGCCGAGAACGCCGGCATCGTGTTCATCGACGAGATCGACAAGATCGCGACCAGCCGCGAGCGCCACAGTGGCGACGTCTCGCGCGAGGGCGTGCAGCGCGACCTGCTGCCGATCGTCGAGGGCTCGACCGTCACGACCAAGTACGGCCCGGTGCGCACCGACCACGTGCTGTTCATCGCCGCCGGCGCGTTCCACATGAGCAAGCCGAGCGACCTGATCCCCGAGATGCAGGGCCGCTTTCCGATCCGCGTCGAGCTCTCCCCGCTGCTCGCGGATGACTTCGTGCGGATCCTCACCGAGCCGAAGAACGCGCTGACCCGCCAGTACGCGGCGCTGCTCGCGACCGACGGGATCACCATCGAGTGGACCGCCGAGGCGATCGAGGAGCTCGCGAAGATCGCGGCGGACGTCAACCGCACCACCCACGACATCGGTGCGCGCCGCCTGCACACCGTCCTCGAGCGGCTGCTCGACGATCTGCTCTACAACGCGCCCGACATCGGCACGCAGACGATCCCGATCACGAAGGCGTACGTCCGAGAGCGGCTCGGCGCCCTCGTCGCCGACGAAGATCTGACGCGGTACATCCTCTAGCAGGATGCCTCGAACGCGAAGCGTCCGAGGTCATCGTGCCCGTGCCTCTCCTAGAACCCTGACGCGTCCGTCAGGTCACTCGCGCCACCGCCCGCGTCACCGCCCGCGTCACCACCCGCATCCGCGGTGGCCACGTCCGGCGTCGGCTCGGCCGCCGCTCCGCCCGGCGTCGGGATGATCGCCGTCGCCAGCAAGACCCCGAGCCCCGCCGCCAGCGCGATCGTGCCGATCATCCCGCGGCCGAGATCGTTCGCACCGCAGTCGATCGCATCGCTGAACGGCCGCGAGCTGCAGTCCGTCGCTCCCACGCTGGCGATCATCCCGACGCCGACGATGCTGATCGCACCGCCGATGGTGTAGCCCGGCGCCTTCGAGCCGCCGACGCAGCCGGCGGCGAGCGTCGCCAGCACCAAGGTGCCGGCGAGGCTGGTGGCGAGGGTCGTGCGGATCCGGGTGCGGGCGGCGCGCTTCGACATGCACCGCGCAGTCGTGCAACGCGCGGACCGGCGCCGCATCGCCGGGCGCCGCGGCCGATGACGCGGGTCGCCGCCCGGGCGTGTCCGCTCTCGCCCAGGGTGTCGAGCCCCTGTCGCGAACCTGACACGGGCAACCGCTGGCAACGGCGTCGGTGGTAAACCTCCCGCGTGCCGACTCAAGCCGAGCTGCTCGCGATCGCGGACCAGGTCTTCGTCAAGAATTACCGCCAGCAGCCGATCGTGCTCGAGCGGGGCCGCGGCTGCGAGGTCTGGGACAAGGCGGGGACGCGCTACCTCGACATGACCGCGGGCATCGCCGTCTGCGGGCTCGGCCACTCGCACTCCGCGTTCACCGCGCGGTTGACCGAGCAGCTGACGAAGCTGGTCCACGTCTCGAACCTCTACTTCAACGACCAGCAGATCATGGCGGCGAAGAACATCGTGGATCGCAGCTTCGCGACCCGCGTGTTCTTCTGTAACTCGGGCGCGGAGGCCAACGAGGGCGCGCTCAAGCTCGCGCGGCGCTACCAGGCCGTGATCGCCGAGGCGCCGCACCGCACGACGATCGTGTCGACCCACGGCAGCTTCCACGGGCGCTCGATCGGGACGGTCTCGATCACCGGGCAGCCGAAGTACCGCGACGGTTTCGGCCCGCTGTTCGGCCCGGTCGAGTTCATCGCCTACGGCGATCTCGAGGCCGCCGCGCGCCTGCTGCGGCCGCTCACCGCGTGCGCGATCATCCTCGAGCCGATCCAGGCGGAGGGCGGCATCATCGTCGCGCCGCCGGGCTACCTCGCGGCGCTCCGCGAGCTCTGCAACGAGACCGGCACGCTGTTGATCTTCGACGAGGTCCAGACCGGCGTCGGCCGCACCGGCCAGTGGTTCGGGCACCAGCACGACGGCGTCGAGCCCGACGTCATGACGCTCGCGAAGGGCCTCGGCGGCGGCGTGCCGATCGGTGCCGTCGCGTGCAGCGAGAAGGCAGCCCGCGGGCTCGCCGCGCAGGCGGGTGGGGCGGTGCCTCATGCGTCGACCTTCGGTGGCAACGCGCTCGCGTGCGCGGCCGCCAATGCCGTGTTCGACATCATCGATACCGAAGGGTTGCTCGACCGCGTCACCCAGGCCGGCCAGTACCTCGCGCAGCAGCTCGCCGAGCTCGTCGTCGAGTTCCCGAAGCACGCGACGGAGATCCGCGGGCGCGGCCTGCTGCGGGGCCTCGCCGTCTCCGGCAGCCCGGTCCAGGTCGTGGCGCGCTGCCGCGAGCTCGGCGTCCTGCTCTCGGTCGCCGGCGACAAGGTCGTGCGGTTCGCGCCGCCGTACATCGTCGAGCGGGCGGAGCTCGACGAGGCCGTCGCGACGCTGCGCAAGGTGCTCGCCGAAGGCGTGGGGAAAGCGTGAGCGCGATGACGACGCCGCCCCGTCCCCGGGGCTTCCTGACGCTCGCCGACGTGCCGGTCGATCGCTGGCACGCGGTGTGGGATCGCACGGCCGTGCTCGAGCGGCACCGGCTCGCCAACACGCTGGCCGGCAAGACCGTCGCGCTCGTCTTCGAGAAGGCCTCGACGCGCACGCGCGTGTCCTTCGAGGTCGCCGCGTTCGAGCTCGGTGGTAACTCGGTGCTGATCTCCTCGGAGGGCAGCCAGCTGTCGCGCGGCGAGCCGGCCGAGGACACCGCGCGCGTGCTGTCGGCGTACTGCCACGCGATCGTGATCCGCACGTTCGGGCAGGATCGCGTCGCGGCGTTCGCGAGGGCCGCGACGATCCCGGTGATCAACGGGCTCTCGGACCAGCACCATCCCTGCCAGGTGGCGACCGACCTCTACACGGTGCGCCAGCACTTCGGGACGATCGACGGCCTGCGCTACGCGTGGATCGGCGACGGCAACAACATGGCGCAGTCATGGATCGAGGCGGCCGGCATGTTCGGGCTCGATCTCATCCTGGCGTGTCCCGAGGGCTTCGCCCCCGATCCGCTGCTCGTCGGCGCCGCCCGGGCCTCGCAGCAGCGGATCGGCAAGGGGTCGATCGAGCTCACGACGGATCCGCGCAAGGCAGCGGCCGGCGCGCACGTGCTGTCGACCGACGTCTGGGCATCGATGGGCCAGGAGGACGATGCCGCGCGCCGGCGCCTGGCCTTCGCCGGGTACTGCATCGATGGCGCGCTGCTCGCCCGCGGCGAGGACAACGCCATCGTCCTGCACTGCCTGCCGGCCCACCGCGGCGAGGAGATCACCGGTGACGTCCTCGACGGGCCACGCTCGCTGGCGTGGATCCAGGCCGCGAACCGGCTCCACGTCGCCAAGGCCGTCCTCGAGTACGTCTTCCGCGGTCCGCCGGCCTGAGTGCGGGCGTACCGCGCAACGGCCGCGTGCAGGCCGTCCGCGACCTCCTACCGCGGGTCGTGGCGTGATAGAATATTACCGTGAGTACGGTGCCGGCACAGATCGCCGGGATTGGATCGACGCTCCAGAAGATCCGCGTCAGTCCACGGTTCGATCCGCTCAAGGCAGCGGTCGGGCCCGAGGAATACTTCCTGCTGTCCCGGATCGATGGCACGCAGTCCCTGCGTGACGTGATGTTCGCGACCGGGCTGCCGGTCGACCGCGCCATCCAGATCGTGATCAAGCTGCGCTCGCTCGGCGCGCTGCTGCTGCCCAGCGAGAGTGAGGCGCCGCCCACACCGCAGACGCCGCCCACACCGCCCGCGCCGGCCGCGCCGCCGGTCGGCACGATCGCCGCCTGGGCCGGTCCGGTTT
>JALZOI010000359.1 GCA_030857245.1 Myxococcota bacterium | reverse complement strand
CCGACGGATGCTCGAGCGGACTGGTGGCCACGACCCTCGGGCCGCCCCGGGCCTCGACCGCCGCGGCCAGGCCGAGCACGCCAAGCGCGTTGCCCTCCGTCCCCCCGCTCGTGAAGACGACCTGCTCCCGGGTGCGGCCGAGGAACCCGGCGACCTGGTTGCGCGCGCGCTCGACGAGGTCGCGGGCGTGGCGGCCCTCGGCATGGATCGAGGACGGATTGCCCAGTGGCAGGGCCTCCTCGCCTGCCAGGGCCGCAGTCATGGCCTCGCGGGCGGCCGCCACGAGCGGGGCCGTCGCATTGAAGTCCAGGTAGATCCGCGGATTCGTTGACATGGCAGGCAGGCTGTCGACATGATCGCCGACGGGTACGGGCTTCGCCCCGATCAATACATCTTGGCCGACGACGCGGGTGCGCTTTTGGTTCGTTCCGGGCTGGTGTCCTCCAGTGCGCTCGATGCTGCGCGTGCGCGATCGACCGAGGCGGGCGGGACGATCGGCGAACAACTCGTCGACCGCGGCGAGATCGCCGATGACGCCCTGACCGATTTCTACCGATCCCGGCTGCTCGTCCCGCAGGTCAGCCCGAACACGCTCGCGCGCCTGCCGGTGAAGGTGATCGCCGCGATCCCGAGCGACATGGCGATCCAGCTGCGCGCGATCCCGATCGCGCTCGACAACGATAACAACCTGACCGTCGCGATGAGCGATCCGTCCGACCGCCACGCGGTCGACGAGATCGCGTTCTTCACCGGCACGTACGTCGTGCGTGCCGTCGCGACGCAGATGCAGATCGCGTGGTGCCTCGCGCACTACTACGGGCACCTCACCGTGCTCGGGCACAAGCTGCTCCAGCAGGGTGGCGACGGAGTCCCGCAGTGCACCCCCGTCACCGAGAGCTCGTCGACGACGACTCCCATCGCGCGCACGAAGGGCGAGACCGGGCGCGTCGAGGCCGCGCGTCACCACGGAGTCCCGCCGATCACGGGCCCGCACGACGCGCCGCGCCCGAACAGCGGCGAGCTCGATCTGCCGCCGGTCGAGCCGGTGCTGCGCGCGCAGAGTCCGGCGCTCGACGAGGACGATGGCGTCGTGCAGCAACCGCGCGCCCGCAGCATCTCCGGCGAGATCCGGGTGCCCGGCCGGCGCGCGGCCTCGATCCGGCCGCCGATGCCCGAGCACGAGGAGGAGGACACCGGTCCGATCATCACGATCGAAGCGCAGGCGGCGGCGGTCGCGGCGAGCGACGACGATCCGACCGGCCCGCGCAAGCTGCCGGTGCGCCGCCGCAAGGCGCGGACCGATCCGCCCGAGCTCGCCGCCCGCGCCGGCGAGGTCCAGACCGCCACCGCACCGGTGCGGCTGATCGACGACGAGCCGCGGATCATCATCGCCGAGGAGGTACTCGCGCCGCCGGTGCTGCCCGTCACCTCGGGCGAGCTCAGCGTCATCTCCCAGCGCGACGAGGGCGGCGCGCCGGCGACCACGATCGAGGTCGACGATACGAGCGTCGGCGTCCTCATCCACGAGCACTACCGCCGCGCGGGCGATGACGGCGATGGCGACGAGATCGTCGAGCTCGCCGCGCGCAAGCCGGTGCGCCCCGACAAGCGGACGCAGGCCGGGGTCGGCGCCATCGCCGCCACGACGCGGGCCGCGCGCGACACCGAGGTCGGCGGCGTGCCCGACATGGTCGAGGACGGCCCGACCCGCCGCCGGAGTCGTGACACCGAGGCGACGCGCCCCGATGCGCGCGCCACAACGGCCTCCACCGAAGACACCACCGACGAGTCGCTCGCCGCGCCGCCGAGCCCGGATGGCCGTGACACCGGGACCCACGTCGCCGCGCCACCGCCGCCGCGCGCCGCCTCGAGCCCCGTGGTGTTCGCCCGCGCGGTATCGCCGGACCACGGCGGCGCCGGGGGCGACGACGACGATGGCGACGGCCCGTTCACCGCGGTGATGACCGCCGCGGAGCTGGATGACGTGATCCCCGAGCGCAGCTCCGACGTCGTGCCCGGGCACCTCGACGGCCGTCGCGAGCGCGTCGACTACGATGCCGTGGACGATGGCTGGGGCCCGCCGGGCACCACGATTCCGCCGCCGCTGCTCGGCGCCATCCCGGGCAGTGATGACGACGAGGGCGATGGTGTCGCGACGGCGATCCCGCTCGACGTCAACTCGGCGCCGCTGATCGTGGCGCCGCCCTCGCCGCCGGAAGCCTCGCGCAGCCAGCCGATCGCGCAGGGCACCGGCACGAGCCTCGTGCGCGCCCTCGAGGAGTCGACCTCGCGCTCGATCGCGCTGATCAACGCGCTCGAGCTCGCGACCGATCGCAACGGCGTGGTCTCCACGATGATCACGCACCTCGCCGAATCGCACCGGCGCGCGGGCTTCTTCGCGCTCAAGCCCGGCGCTGACAAGGCGAACGAGCTGGCGCTGTTCGCGCTCCAGCCCCCGCCCGGCGCGCTGCCCACCGCCTCGCTGCGGCTCGATCGGGCCTCGACGCTGCAGGACGTCGTCGGCACGCGCCTGCCCTATCGCGGCCCGATGCACGACGAGTCGAGCCAAGCGTTCCTCGCGAGCATCCTGGGCGCCTGCCCGCCGGAGATCCTGCTCGTGCCCGTCGCGATCCGCGAGCGCGTGGTCGGCGTGCTGTTCGGCGAGCACCGGCTGCGCCACACCTTCGACGATCAGCTCGCGCTCGCCGCCCGCGCCGCCGGCATGGCCCTCGAGCGCATCCTCAAGACCCGGCGCGGCTGATCCGAGGCCGATCCGCGGCGCTCAGCGCTTCAGCCGCGCGTCGAGCTCGCGCGTGCGCCGCTCGGCGACGTCCTTGAGCTCGGCCCACAGCGCGGGGAACGCCCCCGCGATCTCGTAGAAGTCGCGCGGCGGCAACACCAGCAGCTCGCACTCGGTCGTCGCGACCACCTGCACCGGCGCCGGGGTGCGCGAGAGCAACGAGGCCTCGCCGATGAACTCGCCGACGGTGACCGCGCCGAGGTGCACGACCTGCCGCCTCGCGCGCTCGATCCGCAGCTCGAGCTGCCCGCGCACGACGACGACGAGCGAGTGTCCGACCTCGCCTTGCCGGATCACCGTGGTCCCCGCCGCGACATGCTTCGCGTGGAACCGCATGAACACGGAGCCCCGACGATCGACCGGCAGCGGCGCGAAGAACGCCCCCGCGAGCGGGCCCTCCTGCTCGGTGCGCAGCATCGTCTCGATCGGCAGCTCGCGCGGGTTGGTCTTCTCCTCGTGATCCTCGTCGGACAGCGTCGGGATGCTGTCGTCCTCCTCGTCGTCGTCCAGCGCGGTGACCTCGTCGCGGTCGCGGCCGCGGGCCCGCAGCTCGAGCGTGTCGGCCGGCGAAGGCGTCGGCGCGTCGTCGTCAACGACCTCGCGCCGCTCGAAGCGCGAGAGCGGCGCGGTCGGCGGCGGCTGCGCGATCGTCGCGAGCTCGTGGGACTCGAGCCGCCGGTGCTTGCGGGTGTCGAGCGCCGCCGCGAGATCGTCGCCCGCCGCGGGGAGCCCCGCGAGCGACGCCGAGATCCGGCGTGCCGCGAGCGCGATGCCCTCGACGTGCGGCACCTCCTCGCCGGCGCGCGTCTTCGCACCCTCGGCGACGGGGAGATCGACCTGGGACAGCTTGCGCAGGCGCGCGGTCGGATCGGCGATGTGGTGCGGCATCGGCGCGGGCAGCGGGGTCTCGTCGAACGACGACCGGCGCACCGGGGCCGGCTTCGGGAACGGTACGGTGGCGCGCCCGAGCACGGGCTTGGGCAACGTGGTCGCCGTCTGCATCGGAGCGAGCACGGGTGGAGGCACCGTCGCGGGTCGGCCCGGCGCGCTCGCGGCTCGGGCGCGCGCGGGCGGTGGCGTGTCGACCTCGATCACCAGCTCGTCGTCGACGGTCTCCGCCGTGTCGCGGCGCGCGCGGCCGTGGTCGGCGACCAGCGAGGCGAGCAGCGCGTGGCAGCGCGGATCCTCGGGCGCGATCTCGAGGATGCTGCGACACACCGCGATCGCCTGCTGACCGCGGCCCTGGTCGCGGTAGACCATCGCGACGGAGCGATAGAGCTCCACCGCGTCCTCGTGTCGGCCGACCTCGCGCAGCGCCCCGGCCACCATCACGCGCAGCCCGAGATTCGTCGGCTCCTCGCCGAGCCGCTTCTCGAGCTCGCGCAGCTTGCTCATCTGCGGCTCACGACGGCGTGAGCGATACCTGCGCCTTGAACGTCATCGCCGGCGAGCTCTCGGGGAGCGCCCACTTGCTGGCGACCGTGCGGATGCAGTTGTCGAACGTGTCACCGAGCGACGGCGCGAACGACGCGTTCTTGTAGGCGCCGGCCGCCGAGAAGCTCGCCGACACGGTCAGCGTCACGGTCTTCGCCTGGAGGCCGGTGTTCCTCTTGAGGGCCTGCTCGTAGCACTTCTGGATCGCGCCACGCGACTTGGCGACGACGTCGAGGAACTCCTTCGAGGCGGCCGCGGCGGCCTTGTCGTCGATCGGGCGGACCTCGCCGGGCTTGCCCGGGCGGACCGTCAGCGCGTTGCCTTCGATCGCGACGACGATCTCGCCGGCGCTGCCCTGACCGCGCATCAGCCGGGCGTTCTCCTCCTCGACGGCCTTGATGAGCTTGTCCTTCTCGGCCTTGTCCTTGAGACACTGCTCGAGTTCGGCCTTGGTCTGCGGATCGGCCTGGATGACCTTCTCGCCCTTGCAGCCGGTGCCCAGCCCGAGCACGAGGACGGAGACGGAGAGAAACAGGAGGTTGGTGCGCGTCATTGCTCGGTGTCTTTCCTTGCCGTCGTACTCGGAGGCGTCGTCGATGCTACGGGCTCGCTGGGATGAATTCCAGGGCGCTCCACAAACTCGCGGATGATCTGACCCTGAATCACGTGTTCGGCGACGATGCGCTCCGCTCGCTCCGGGGTCACTCGATTATACAGAGCGGTGGTACCGCGCGGTCCCGGTAGCGTGGCAAACCCGCTCCCGAGGGTCGGCTCGACGGTGAGGATCTCTCTCACGAGCACGTTCGGGCCCTGGGTGCAGCGGCCGAAGCAGCTCTGCCACACGAGCTCGGTCTGCTCGCGCGCGCCGGGGTGCGCGTCGAGGACACGGCTGAACGCATCGTGGAGCACCGCGGAGCCCCGGCGATCGCCGCACTCCGGGCCGCGACAGATGACGATCCTGAAACGACGATCAGCCACGAACCCGCGAGCGTGACCGGCCTGCCAGGTGCTGTCAATTGCCCGGGCGCAGCGCGCGCGATCATCGAACGGGCGCCCCGCGGCCCCGGGCCCAGCGGTCACTCGAGATCGGGCAGGAGCTCACGGATCTGCACCACGAGGGTGGGCCGTGTGCGTGGATCAGCGATGACGTAGCGCAACAGCTCCCGCTCGACCGGTCCGCCGCTGCTCAGGCCGCGCACGATGGCTTGCTGCCAGCTGGCGTCATCACCGAGCCCATCGTCGGCGTGATAGAGCAGCAGCTGCGAGCCGAGCACCGGGCGCTCCGCCCCGCCGCCGATGGCGACCATCGCGCCGATCACCTGGGCCAGGTCCGCCGGCGCCGTGCTCGGGTGCTCGAGGTGAGCCTGGAGTGCCAGGAGCGCGTCCCGGCGATGCACGGGATCGACGGGGATCCCGGCGAGCCCGGCGATCGCCTGCGCGATCGCGCCGACCGCCTGCGGCTCGGTCTTCGCGAGGAAGTCGGGGCGGCCCGCGAGCTGCGCCGTGAGCACCGGGAGGCTGGCGGGATCGCGCCGCTGCACGAGCAGGCTGACGACGGTCTCCTTGAGTCGCTGCGGCGCGCGCGCATCGTCGAGCACCGAGATCAGCTGGATCGTGACGTCGGGTCCGCGCTCGCGCGCCAGCGTGGTGACCGCGAGCTCCTTCACGCGATCGAAGCGGGCGTCGCGATCTCGCGCGATCGCGACGAGCACCTTCGCGGTGTCAGGCTGCTCGACGAGCCCGGTCGGGGCCCAGCCGTCAGCGTCGAAGGTCGCGCCGAGCACCGGCGTCGTGATGCCGAGCGAGAGCCGGGCCCGCACCGCGCCCGTCGCCGGATCGAGCGCGATGACATCGCCGTTGCTCGCGACCGCGGCGAGCACCGAGCCGGTGTGCTCCGACGCGACCAGCTCGACGCGCGGATGGCTGTAGGCCCACCGCAGATCGCCGCTGGCGTGGAAGCCGAGCACGTAGCGGAAGTAGTGGATCGCGTAGCCATCGCCGGGGAGCGTGAGCGCGCCGTCGATCAGCGCGGTCGTCCACAGCACGCGCTTGCGATCCGCCGCCGTGTACGTGGCCTGGGCGGGATCGTAGACCTCGCGGCCGTAGGTCGTGCCCTCGAGCTGCGGCGGGATGATGACCTGCCCGTACGTGGCATCGGCGCGCTTGCCGGAGGCGCTGCGGCTGTCGAGCACGAACATGCCCTGGCGCGAGCCGTAGTAGGCGGTGTTGCTGGTCGCCCGCACCGTCGAGATCTGCTCGTCGATGCCGCGGATCCGCGTGAGCTGCTGGCCGGTGGCACCGTCGACGAGCGACAGCCACTGCCGGAGGAACGGCACGAACACGATGCCGCCGTGAGCCGACGGCATCCCGAGCTCGCCCGTGCCGTCGGCCTTCCACAGCAGCCGGCCACTCGCGCCATCGAACGCCGCGAGCCACCAGGTCGCGCCGCGCGCGTCGTGGTAGACGGCGTACGCGCGATCGCGATCGGCCGCGGCACCGACGAAGGTCCCGGCGATCGGGGCCCGCCAGCGGGGCGCGCCGCGCGCCTGATCGCGGGCGACGAGCTGGTCGCCCTCGAGCGCCACGATGAAGTCACCGCCGGCGGCGATCCGCGAGCGGACGTCGGCGTCCGCCTTCCACAGCACGTTGCCGCTCGCGAGGTCGAACGCGAGGATCGTGCGCGGCGCGCCGGCGGCGAGCACGAACACGCGCGGCTGGCGCGCGATGTTCGTCGGCGTCGGCGTCGCGGGCAGCTGCCGGCCCTGCAGCGCCTTGTCGAGCGCGAACACGTTGTTCTCGTCGGAGGACAGCCGGAATACGGCCGGGCCGCCGCACGCGCCGAGCAGCAGCGCGAGCACGGCGGCGAGTGCGAGCCTCGTCGGGCTCGACGCCGGCACCACCAGCGCCGGCGCGTTCATCGCCCGCCTCCGGCGCTGCGGGCATCGACCACACCCTGGGCTTCCTGGCGCGACGGCCGGACCGGCTGCGGCGGCGTGCGCTCGAGATACTCGACGAGCACGGTGACCGCCGCCGGATCCTGGAGCTTGGCGATCGCGCGCACGAGCTCGACGCGCGCGGGGTCAGGGCCGAAGTCGGGCCGCTGCAGGATCCCGCCGAGCGCGAGTGCGAGCGCGGGCGCGGGCACCTTGCCGAGCTGATCCGCGATCCGGCGCGCGAGGTCCGCA
>JALZOI010000358.1 GCA_030857245.1 Myxococcota bacterium | reverse complement strand
GGCCCATGCCGGAGCGCGGCGGCGGCGTCGGCGCCGGCGCGGCGCGGGGGGCCTCGGTGTCGGTCGCCTGCTCGCGCTGCCAGGCCTCCTTGCTCGGCGCGCGAACCTCGATCGCCCCGGCATCGCGGTGGCGCACCGTCGAGAGGTGACTATCCCAGCAGGTGATCGAGCAGAACACGAGCGGGAATCGACTGCGGTTGCACGTCGAGACGCTGCACTGCTGGTAGGTCGCGCCGAACGCGATCTCCGTCTTGCACTCGGTGCACTTCTTCCAGGCCTCGGCCATATGAGGCCGAGCCTACCCTGTTACCGGCGGCGACGGCGGCGCAGCACGACCGCGAGCACGCCGAGGCCCAGTGGCAGCGCACCGCCGGCGCTGCGCCCGGCGTCGCAGCACCCGCCGCCGTCGCTGTCCGAGCCGAACGCGTCGACGTCGCAGTCCGAGCCCGGGTCGCCCTGCTCGATCAGGATCGAGAGCTTGACGTCGACGGCGCGTGTCGCGTCGGCCTTGTCGGTGACGGTGACGACCATGGTGTCGCCGCCGGCGACACCGCCGTCGGTGCAGACGCGGACGCGGCCGTCGTCGCGGACCTTCGCCGTGCCGTACATCGGCGGTGTCTTGATCGTGTAGCTGTGCGACTGGGAGCGCGGATCGTTGTGGACGATCGAGGTCTCGCCGGCGAACCCGCGGACGGCCGTGATCACCTCGCCGGTCGGCTCGGGGCCACGCGCGACGGGCACGCCGGCACTCGCCTCGATCCAGTCGATGAACTTGTCGGGGCGGCCGTAGATGCCGCCCTCCGAGCAGTAGAACTCGTTGTCGTCGTAGCCGCGCGACGTCGCGCCCGCGAGGAACGTCCCGTAGTCGGTCAGCAGATACAGCGGGCCACCGGAGTCGCCGCCGCAGGTGTCGATGCCCATGCCGCCGGCCCCGAGCTCGCCGCCGGGCTTGACGCTCGCGTTGCAACCGGCCGAGGCGGTGCAGTCGGCATCGGTGATCGTCGTCGTCGCTTCCTGTAGCTCGTTGACGAACTTGTTGCCGTCGCGGTCGATCGCGCCGAACCCGACGAGCGCGACCTGGGCGCCGTTCTTGATGTCGAAGCGTGCCCAGCCGGTGGCGATCGGCCGGGGCGTGAAGCGCGAGGGCTGCGCGAGCACGAGGACGGTCAGATCGGCCGCGCGGAACGAGTTCTCGTACTCGACCTTCTTGATGACGCTGATGACCTCGCCCTCGGACGCCCGGGCGAGCGAGCTGGTGCCGATCAGGATGTTGTCGAGCGAGCCGTCGTTGCAGTGGCCAGCGGTGATCGCGACGGTCGGCGCGATCAGGGTGCCGGTGCAGAACTGCTGGCTGCCGGAGCGGACGGCCACGACATCGGGCCACTTGCCGGCCGGGGCGTTGGTGCCGCCGAGGACCTCGGCCTGGTCGACGCTGGTCTCCACGTCGCTGCCGTCCCCGATGCAGGCCCCGAGGCCCCCGAGGCCCACGAGGCCCACGAGCGCGGTCGGCAGCGACAACAGGACGGCGGTCAGGCGGGCGGCTCGCATGTGTCGGGCACTTTCGCACGTCACGTGGGATCTGGCGCGGGACACTCTTGGCAGCTCCTCTCCGGAACGCGACCG
Organism: Myxococcota bacterium; assembly: GCA_030857245.1. Lineage (GTDB taxonomy): Bacteria > Myxococcota_A > Polyangia > Haliangiales > Haliangiaceae > JABFXX01. The sequence goes on along the minus strand of JALZOI010000358.1, from coordinate 5,796 downwards.
GGGTCGCGGCCCGTGCACCTCGTGCGCATGGGCTAGAGTGTCCGGGATGACTCGGTTGCTTGCGCTGGCCCTGATCGCCTCGACGGGGGCATGGAGTGGAGCCTGCAGTGGCGGGGCGTCCCGCGCGCCCGCCGCCGCGGCCCCGGCGACGCAGGGCGATCCCGAGGGTCCCCACCGGGCCGCCGTGGCCGCCCAGGTCCGGCCCTTCCTCGATGGCGAGGTCGTCTCCGGGCTGGTCGTCGGCCTCTACGACGCTGGCAAGCTCGAGATCTACGGGTTCGGCCGGGGGCCCGGCGGCAAGCCTCCCGATGGCCGGACCCTCTACGAGATCGGGTCGGTCACGAAGGTGTTCACCGGCCTGCTGCTCGCCGACGCGGTGCAGCGCAAGGAGGTGACGCTCGACACGCCGGTCGCCGAGCTGCTGCCGACGGGCGTCACCGTCCCGACCCGCGACAAGACCGCGATCACGCTGCGCCACCTCGCGCTCCACAGCGCGGGGCTGCCGCGGTTGCCGCCGAGCGTCTCGCCGAAGGCGCTGAACCCGTACGCGAAGTACACCGAGGAGGTCCTGTACCGCGACCTCATCCAGACCGAGCTCGAGCACCCGCCCGGCACGACGATCGTCTACTCGAACTACGGAGCGGGCGTCCTCGGGTTCGCGCTCGGTCGCAAGGTCGGCGCCGGGTATCAGCGCGCCGTCGAGGAGCGCCTGCTGAAGCCGCTCGGGCTCGCGGATACGTTCTTCACCGTGCCGCCCGCGGCCGCACCGCGCCGCGCGCTCCATACCGATGTCGACCTCCGGCCGGCCGCGCTGTGGACGTGGACCGACGCGCTCGCGGGAGCCGGCGGGCTGACCTCGAGCGTGCGCGACCAGCTCGCGCTGATCGACGCCGAGCTCGACGCCGCCGCGGGCGGCCGCTCGACGCTGCGCGGGGCGATGCGGCTCACGCAGGAGGAGCAGCTCGACGAGCGGCCGAGTGACAACGCGGGGCTTGGCTGGATGATCGACCCCAAGGGCCGCTACCTGCACAACGGCGGGACCGCGGGGGCGCGCAGCTTCGTCGCGTTCGACCCGAAAGCGCGGCGGGGCGTGGTCGTGCTGGCGTCCACCGGGACGGCGGTGATCGACCGCCTCGGCGGCATCCTGTTCGACGTGCTCGACAAGACGGCGAAGCCACCGGGCCCGCTGCCGACGGAGGCGCAGCTCGCGAGCTACGCCGGGACCTACGACTTCGTCGGCACCAAGCTCCAGATCGTGCACGCCAACAAGCGGCTCTACCTCGAAGGCCCGGGCGAGCCGCGCCACCGGATGGCGCCGGTGACCGAGGTCGCCTTCTGGATCGAGGCCCTGCAGTCGGTCGCCTTCTTCCAGACCGACGGCGGCGCGGTCCGCCAGGTCGTGTTCCAGATCGGCGACCGCCAGCTCGTCGCACCGCGGGCGCGATGAGCGTGGACGACCGCCCCGACGATCGTCCCGGAGTTGTGGCCGCACATATGGTAGACACCCCCGTGGTCGCACCCGCTGTCGAACCTGCCGTCAAGCGCACGCTGAAGGAGCGGCTCGCCGCGCACCTCGAGCAGTACGGCAAGGTCGCGCTGTTCACCTACCTGGCGCTGTCGCTGCTCGCGATCGCGGGGTTCTCGATCGCCATCGCGATCGGTGCCGAGCCGTCGTCGGCGACCGGCATCTTCGGCGTGATCGGCGCCGGCTGGCTCGCCGCGAAGGCGACGATGCCGATCCGGATCCTCGCGACACTCGGGTTGACGCCCGTCGTGGCGGCGGTGATCAAGCGGTTCTCGCGGACTCCGGTCGAGCCCGCCGACGCCGACCACGTCCGCTGATCGCGCGGGCTACGGGCAGGCGCCGACCGCGGGGATCGTCGTCGAGCGCAGCCACATGTTCGCGCACGTGGTCGCGTCGTAGCCGGTGACCGCCGCGATCGTCGCGAGCATGTCCGCCATCGAGGCCCCGCGCGTCTGGTTCGTCGCCCAGAACGCCGCGAGCGCCTCGTCGAGCTTCGCGGCGCCGACCTTGAGCGCGACGCCGCGATAGAAGAAGGCGCCGCGCATGTACGGCGCGCGCGTGAACAGGTTGTCGGTGAGGATGTCGATCGCACCGCACGAGGCCGGCCAGACCTTGTCCGTCGGCGCGACGTCGCCGAGGTCAGCTTCGTAGCTCTGCCAGATCGCCGCGCCGACGGCGGGCGCCACGACGTCGAGCGCGCGGCCCGCGAGGTACGTGGTCGTGCCCTCGGAGAGGACGAAGTCCTCCCAGCAGCGGATGCGGATGCCGCCGCCGAACCAGCCGTGCACGGCCTCGTGCGTGTTGGTCTCGACGTCGCCGAGCGCGGCGCTGCCGACGTGCCAGTACGGGTGGTGCTCCATGCCGCCGAACGCGCCGGCGCCCCACTTCGTCGAGACCGTGCCGGCCTTGGTGCCGAAGCGATACGGCCCGAGCGTCTGCTCGAGCCAGTCGAACGCGGCGACCAGGTACTCGGTGCCCTGGCGCGCCTTCGCGAGCTCGCCGGGCAGGTACCAGACCACGAGCTGCGTGCCCGCGGTCGTCGTGCCGAGCGCGAGCTCGGTGTAGTCCTCGATCGCCCACGCGATCTGGTACGACGGCGCCTCCGAGGGGATCGTCGCCGGATACACCGCGGTCTTGCCGGCCGGCACGCCGGCGAGCGCGAGCGAGAAGGTGGTGCCGTCCTCGGGCGCCGAGTGACACGGGAACAGGTTGCCGCAGTGGTACGGCCACACGAGCGTGTAGCCGGCCGCCGACGCACCCTCGAAGCCCTCGTGGTGCTTCCAGCGATACGTGATCTCGACGGGCAGGGCGGCGTCGCTCGCCGGCAGCGCGAGGTCGAGCTGCGCACCGCCTGAACCCGCGGCGACCGCGAACGCGAGGTCCTGGCCCGCGCTGCGCACCGTCTCGATCACGAGGTCCCCGACCTCGAGGGATGCGCCCGGCGCGGAGTCGGCATCGAAGGTGATCGTCGCGGTCGCGGTCAGCGCCGTGACGTCGAAGGCGAGCGCGGTATCGGAGATGCCGCGGGCCGCGTTGGGCGTCGGACCGATCGCCGCATCGGGCGCCGGCGTGTCACCGCCACCGCCGCAGGCAGCAGCGCCGAGCAGCAGTGCTCCGGCGAGCCCGGCGGCGCGACCCACCGGTGCAACGAACAATCCAGCGCGGGCCCCGTGGTGCATCGCGGCGGACAGTGCCGTCAGCCGCGGTCCGGATCAAGCAGGAACGCCCGCGGCGCTCCCGTCCTCAGGCGACGTCAGTAGCGCGGGGTCGAGGGATCGACGTCGCGCGACCACGCGTCGATGCCGCCCGCGAGGTTGTAGAGGTTCGAGAACCCGAGCTTCAGGAAGTGCTCGGCCGCGGCGCGGCTGCGCGTGCCGTGGTGGCAGTGGAACGCGATGTGCGTGTCCTTCGGCAGCGCCTCGATCTCCGCCATCGTCGTGTCGTCGAGCAGCTTCGTGCCGGCGAGCGTCGCGACGCCGCGCTCCTTGTCGGTGCGGACGTCGTAGAAGTGCTTGATCGTGCCGGCGTCGAGCAGCGCCTTGAGCGACTTCGGCTCGATCTGCTTCACGCTCGCGGGCCGATTCGGGTTCTCGATCTTGAAGCCCGCGCCGGTCGCGTCCTCGATGAAGTCCACCGTGACGCCGGTGGCGCGGCCGGCGGACGCCCGATCGAGCTGCAGCGTGATCCCGCCGGTCTCGATCGTGACGTGCGCGGCTTCCTTCGGCCCGAGGTCGAGCTGGTGCTCCCACGCCGGCGTGATCGTCAGGTGGATGACGTCACCGGGGCTGCCGTCCTTGAGCGCTGCCGACAGCTCGGCCGCGGCCCGCGCGCTCACCGTCAGCGCCGGTGGCTTGGCGGGGGCGACGAGCCCACCGAGCTTCTTCTCGAGATCCCCGGACTCGTGCATCTGGCGCACGATGTCGGCGCCGCCGACGAACTCGCCCTTGATGAAGAGTTGCGGGAAGGTCGGCCAGTCGGAGTACTCCTTCATGGAGGTCCGGACCTCGGCATCCGCGAGGATGTTGACCGTCGTGAACTTGGGCACCAGGGTGTTCAAGATGTTGATGACCGACGCCGAGAACCCGCACTGCGGGAAGCTCCGGCTGCCTTTCATGAACAGGACGATGTCATCGCTCGTCACGAGCTGGTCGATCTTCTTCTTCAGTTGTTCATCGAGCGTCATGGTGGGTTCCGTGCTGTCCTTGGGCGTCTGTCTAGCATGAACCTACGGGTACGCGGCCATGGATCGGTCAACCAGCTGGACGCCGCTGGCTGGGATGCGCTCGACCACGGCGGGTCGCCCTTTCTGCGTCATGGCTTCCTCGCGGCCCTCGAGGCCACCGGGTCGATCGACGCCGTGCAGGCGCCCCGCAACCTCCAGGGCCGCGGCAGTGGTTGGACCGGGATCTACCTCGTCGCCGAGCTCGCCGGGCGCGTGGTCGGCGGCGTCGCCGCGTACCTCAAGACGCACAGCTACGGCGAGTACATCTTCGACTGGAGCTGGGCCAATGCCGCGCAGCGCTCCGGGCTCGAGTACTACCCGAAGCTCGTGATCGCCGCGCCGATGACGCCGGCGACGGGGCCGCGGATCTTGCTCGCGCCGGATCTCGGCGACGCCCGCGACGCGGTGCGCGCCGCCTTGATCGAGGGGGTGCGCGGGATCGCCGAGGACACGCGGTGCTCGTCGATCCACTGGCTGTTCTGCACCGCGGAGGAGCAGGCGGCGCTCGCGAAGGCGGGGTTCTTCCCGCGCGCGAGCGTGCAGTTCCACTGGAAGAACCGCGACTACGGATCCTTCGGCGACTTCCTCGGCGCGCTCAAGAGCCGCAAGCGCAAGCAGCTTCGCAAGGAGCGCGAGAAGGCGCGCGCCGCGATCGACAGCCTGTCGTGGATCTCCGGCCACGAGCTGGGCCGCGAGTCCGACCCGGCGCGCCTCGACGACCTCGATCGGTTCTATCGTACGACGACCGAGGAGCACGGCGGCCGCGACTACCTGCGCCCCGGCTTCTTCCACAAGCTCGCGCAGACGATGCCCGACGAGCTGCAGATGGTGGAGGTCGTCGTCGGCGGCAAGCGCGTCGCGGGCGCGGTGTTCTTCGAGACCGATCGCGCGCTCTACGGCCGCTACTGGGGCGCGGACGCGCACGTCGACCTGCTGCACTTCGAGACCGCGTACTACGCCGGCATCGAGCGCGCGATCGAGCGCAAGCTGCCGCTGTTCGAGGCCGGCGCGCAGGGCGAGCACAAATTGCTGCGCGGCTTCGAGCCCTCGCCGACGTACTCGGCGCACTGGATCCGCCACGCCGGCCTCGCCGCCGCGATCGAGGACTTCGCGCAGCGCGAGGCCCTCGGCGTCGCGCACGAGATCGCCGAGATGGCGAAGTACGGGCCGTATCGCAACGCCGACGACGATGCCGACTGCGGTGACGCCGGGTGACGCCGGGTGACGCTGGCGCGACCATCACGGCGTGAGCGGTTGCAGCGGCCCGAACGGCGGCGCGGCGGGCCAGTCGCCGCGGCCGAGCGCGTCGAGCCGTGCGGCGCGGGCGGTGAGCTCCTTGTCGTAGAACGGGCTCGGCTGGCGGGCGGCGCTGGTCTGGAGGAAGTCGGCGTCGTCGGTGTGGCAGCGCGGGCAACCGATCAGGCCGAGCGCGCGGGGCAGGGTGGTGGCGAGTGGCTCGCCGAGCTTGGCGAGGTCGGCGAGCGGGGCCCGCGCACTCGGCGCGACCTCGACGACGCTCGCGCGAAACTGCGCGGGCACGAGCCACGTC
>JALZOI010000357.1 GCA_030857245.1 Myxococcota bacterium | reverse complement strand
GCCGTAGTCACCACCGCCGCCGCCACCACCATAGCCGCCACCACCGCGGCCACCGCCACCTCCGCCGTAGCCACCGCCGCCGCGGGGTGCACCGCCGCCGCCGTAGCCACCACCACCACCGCCGTACCCGCCACCGCCGCCGCGCTGCTGGCGCTGCTCGGCTTCGTTGACGCGGAGCGGGCGACCATCGAGCGTGCGACCGTCCATGCCCTCGATCGCCTTGGCAGCCTCTTCGGGCGTGCCCATCGTCACGAAGGCAAACCCGCGCGAGCGACCGGTCTCCCGGTCGGAGACGAGGTGGACGTCAGTGACGGTTCCGAACTCCTGGAATCCGGTGCGGACGCCATCGGCAGTGGTGTTGAACGAGAGGTTTCCAACGTACAGACGAGTGTTCATCGCTTCGTGCTCAATCTGGCCCAATGACAAAAAGACAACCCGCGACCCGAGGGGGCCATGGTGCTCGGAAGCGGGTCTTCAGAAACTCATTCCTGATTTCCCACGGAGCACCGGCCAAACGCCGACGAACCATGGCTTGGAAAAATTACTCCTCGTCCCTGGGGAACGCCACCCGCAAATACAACGGCTGCCCAAGCTTGCGGATCCACTGGGGGAAAATCTCAGAAACCAGACTGCCTCGTAGGTGTCTGATCTGACACAGCAGTATGCTCCCGATGGCATGACCGAGCCCGAACGAACGCTATTGCGGCGCCTGCGCGACCGCGACGAGCGAGCGTTTCGAGAGCTCCTCGAGGCGCACCGGGACCGTGTGTACAACATCACATATCGGATGCTTGGCAATCGCGCCGAGGCCGAGGACGTGGCGCAGGAAGTGTTCATCACCGTCTTCAAGACGATCGATACCTTCCGCGAGGAAGCGAAGTTCTCGACGTGGCTCTACCGGGTCACCGTCAACCACTGCAAGAATCGGATCAAGTACCTCGCGCGCCGCCACGATCGTGACCGCGACGAGCTCGACGAGAACTCGCAGCAGGCCAACGGCGCGATCGCCGGCGCCCCACCGCGGACGCCGGCGCCCGATCGCGCGCTCGAGGGCGCGCAGCTGGAGGTCCTGCTCCAGGATGCGATCGCGAACCTCGACGACGATCACCGCATCGTCGTCGTGCTGCGCGACGTCGAGGATCTGTCGATCGAGGAGATCTGCGAGATCACGGGGCTCCCCGACGGCACCGTGAAGTCGCGGCTGCACCGTGCGCGGCTCGCCCTGCGCAAGAAGCTGCAGCGCCATGTGTGAGCTATTTTGGAGAGGCCACCGATGACGAACGCCGAGGACCTAGCGATCGAGGACGAGATCATCGCGACGCTGTCGGACTATCTCGACGGCACGCTGAGCGGTGAGCGCCAGGCCGACGTCGAGCGCAAGCTCGCGAGCGAGCCGGCCTGGCGGAGCGCGCATGCGGAGCTCCGCGAGACTCGTGATGCGCTGTCAGGCCTGCAGAAGGCGCGGGCGCCCGAGTCGTTCGCGCAGGACGTGACCGCGACGATCCACAAGCGGTCGGCCGGCCGGTTCTTCGCGAAGCGCACGTTCGGCGATCGCATCCCGCTGGGGGTGCTGCTGATCATCGGGCTCGTCACGCTCGCGATCATCGGGTTCATGCTGCGGTCGTCGCCGACCGGCTCGCTGAAGCCAGACCCCGCGAAGCCGCCGCCCGCGATCCCCGAGGGCGTGGTTCCGAAGCCGTAGCGGCCGCTCTCAGGTCTTGTGCAGCGACGCGCAGAACCGCTGCAGCGGCTCGCGCCGCTCGGGTGGCACGTACTCGAGGTTGAGCTGGCGGTCGGTGACCTCGAAGAACGCGCGATCCGCCGCGAGCAGCTCGGCCTCCGCGCGCTCGATCTCGTTCGCGTCGATGTCGCGCAGGTTCTTGCGGATCGCGTCGGCCTCGGCGTCGAGCTTGTGCCCGACGAAGAAGCCGCCGAGGATGAGCTTGGCCTTGACGGCCATCGAGTGGACGTCCTCGCCGGTGCGGTGCGGCAGGCCCATGACGTCCTTCAGCAGATCGGCCGCCGCCGGGGACGCTCGCTCGTAGGCCCGCCGGGTCACGAACCCGAGATCGAACAGCGCGAGCTGGGGCGCGAACACCATGCCGTACGTGCGCGCCATGCCGGCGTAGTAGGTGAAGTGCTTGCCGATCTCGCGGAGCAGCTGCTCGCGGTCGACGATCGTGCGCGCGAGCTTCCGGTACTGGTGGAACACGTCGTACACGGCGCGCAGGTTGCGCAACTTGATCGACTCGCGGAGGAAGTTGTTGAGGAAGCGGATGCACAGCCGCAGCGCCTGCTCGTCATGCCGCTCGTCGCAGCGGCACGCGATCACGCGCACGGCGTCGGAGAACACCGAGACCGTGTCGGTCGCGCTGTGCAGCGCCCGGAGGAACCCGAGCTCGATCTGCTGCAGGCACTTCATCTCGTACCAGGTCCGCGCCTCCGACAGCATCTCGAGCGCCTCGTCGGAGAACCCGACGAAGTCGGCGCGGTCGACGACGAACCACTCGCGCGGCATCCGCGACTTCTGCGCGCCGTACTGATCGAGCAGCACCTTGAGCGCCCACGAGCCCTCGGCTGCCACGTCGCGATCGCCGCGGTCGAGGGACTTGATGATGATCGTGCCGAGCTGCCCGACGCGGGTGGCGAGCTCCTGCTGGGCGTCGATCGGATCGACGCTGCGATCGGCGACGACCTTGACGACCTGGGCCGCGGACTCGCGGAGCCGCGTCACGAGCCGTGACGGATCGATGAAGCGCACGACGTAGAAGAAGTACGGGATCAGCAGCACCCAGCCGAGCAGCGCCAGGTAGACGGACAGCGAGATCGCCCAGGTCGGCGCGAACTCGGGGCCGATCAGCCAGGCGACCCACAGCGCGTGCGCGGCGCCGAACGCGATGAACGTGAGGACCGCGCGGTTGATGCGGTCCTTCAAGAACATGTCGATCAGCTTCGGCGTGTGCATGTTCGCCGTGAGCGGGATCGCCAGGCCGATCATCGTGATCAGCATCGCGAGCAGGTTGTTGTACGCGCGCGCCATCGGCGACAGCACGTCGACGAGCTTCGCGTTGTTGGTCCCCGCCCACGACATCGCCGCGAAGCCCGGATAGCCGGCGCGGCGCCACTCCAGGAAGAACTCGAGACCGAAGAACAGCGAGAACCCGACGAAGGCGATCGCGAACGACCGCCCGAACAGCCGGCGCATCGCTAGTCTGCCTCGTCCTCGAGGAACGCGAAGTAACGCTCGGGGAGATCGTCGAACTCGAGCGCGCCGCCGCAGCTCGGACACTTGAACACCGGCGGCTCGAGGGCGGACGCGAGGATCGCCGCGCTCTGCAGCAGGCGCTCCTCCTGGTGATCGCAGGCGATGCAGTGGAACGGCGCGAAGAACGACGTGACCGTGCCGCGGCCGATCACGTCGCGGACCATCGACGCCTGGAGGATGAACGGCACCGAGCAGGCGTGGAACTCGTAGCCCTGGATCCGCGCCTGGCGCAGGAACTCGCACCACGCGCGCACGCCGAGCGAGTTCATGTACGTGACCTGCGCGGTGTCGAACACGACGCGGCCAACCATCGTGGGGAGCAACTCGTCGAAGCGCGTGGCCTCCGTGAAGTCGCCGCGCAGGATGACGCGCATCCGCTCGCCCTCCTTGACGACCTGCCACTGCGTGAGCTTCGCGAGCACGGCGCGGGCGCCGTCGTCGAGCTTCTCGAACGCGAGCCCGATCACCGTCTTGCCGTCGCGGGGCTGCGCCCACACCGCGGTGCCGCGGATCGTGTGCGTCCGCTCGCCCTCGGGCGTGATCGACAGCTGCATCACCTGCCCCTCCGCGACCGGGTGCGCGATCACGAGGCGCACACCGTCGACGGACAGGTTCGACACCGTCGCGTCGACCGTGGCCCCGTTGATCTCCACGGTGATCGCGAACGCCTCGGTGCCGGGACGCGGCTCGCCGAGCTGGATCGCGACCACGTCGTGGAGCTCGTCGGCGGTCATCGGCATGATCAGCAGCTCGTCACATCCCGAGCCCGAGACCTGGCGCATCTGGTCGCCCGAGAGCCGACTCCCGGCCACGAGGATCACGCGCGTCGCGGGGCTCCTCGCCTTGACGGCCTTCGCGATGTCGAAGCCGCCGAGCTCGACATCGAGGACGGCGAGCGAGGGCTCGTGCTGCTCGAACATCGCGCGCGCCTCTTCGAGCCCGTTGGCGACGAGGAGCTCCAGCTGCATGCGCTTGAACGGCAGCGCCGAGAAGTGCCGCAACAGCTCGCTGTTGTTCGATACCAGGACCTTGGGCACGGCCAGAGCCGAGGCTAACACGAGTGGAGCAACCACCACGCGCTCGGCCGGCGCGAACCCGCGCGTGCCGGAGGATCTTGATGGCGCGCTAACGCTCGAGCGCGACCGGTAGCAGCTGACCACGCACGACGCGCAGGTGGATCGCCGCGCGCGTGCCTCGGCGCGACAGCTCGACCGTGATGAACGGGTCCTCGGCGAGGCCCGCTTCGCGCCCGGCGGCGGCGAGTGCGCCCGCGAGATCGATCTGGAGCTCGCCGAGCACCCGGGCCCGCACGGGATCGCGCTCGCCGAGGTCGAGCAAGGTCGGCGTCGCCGGTGCGGTCGAGGTGATCACGCCGCGCGCGAGCACACGATCCGTGCGCCGCGTGCGGTTCCAGCGGACCTGGTACTGCAACGGGCCGCCCGAGCTCAGGCCGCCGAGTGCGCGCAGATCGTCGAGGATGAGGATCGAGCCCCGGATCCGCGGCTGGTCGACCTCGACCGCGCCCGCGAGCGCGTACGCGAGCAGCTTGCGCCGCCGCTCGAGCAGCGTCGCGATCACGTAGGTCGTCGCGCCATCCTGATTGTAGCGCCCGGCGGTCACCGCCGCGCGGATGTGCTCCGGCTGGATGCGCGCGAGCACCGAAGCAGCCCACAGCGTGTCGCTGCGCGTGCACTCCTGGAACGCGGGGTTCGGGTAGCGGGGGCGCCAGCTGTCGGGCGCGAACATGGCGGCCTCGAACAGGCCGACCGAGCGCCACGGGCTGCGCCGCAGGCGCTCCCACGACGGATAGCGGCTGCCGAGCAACGCGAGGTTGGAGAACAGCGCGTTCCAGTCGACGATGTACTCCGACCCGTCGCTCGCGATCTTCTCCGACGTCCCGGTCGCGCCGAGCGCGTTGCCGAAATCGAGCAGGTAGTGGCGGATGACGCCGCCGCCCGTCGGCGTCAGCGGCCGGAACACGTCGAGCGAGTTCGCGTTGCGCGTGTCGGTGTTGTTGAGCCACGCGGAGAACACCCAGAGCGCGCGCAGGCTGCGACGATGCTCGTGCTCGATGTGATCGTTGGCGTCGGCGTGGTTCAGCCCGCGGTAGTCGAACGGGCCGATCACGACGCCGTCGGGCTGGCGCGACACGAGCACGCGCACGCGGCCCGCGGCATCAGTGTTGAGCGGGCCGATCAGGCGATCGAGCGCGCGCTGGGTCAGCGGGATCGAGCGGCCGAGCCGGTCCCGCGTCTTCGCGTTCGGATCGAGGCGGAACCGCTTCGCCTCGAGATCGAAGACGTGGATCTCGGGGACGTGGTAGCCGGCGAGCCAGAGCAGCCGCGAGGCGATGACCTCCGCGCTCGTCGAGAGCTGCGGTGAGGCCGGCGGGTCGAGCTTGAGGAACCACGCGACGCCGCTGGCATCGCGCACGACGAAGCCCGGGCTCGCGCCCTCGAGCTTGCCGCTCGTGACGAACAGCGGTCCGCTCGCCGGACCGTCCGAGCGCGTCGCGCCGCGGAACGCCTGATCGACGGTGAGGGGGTAGCGGCTGATCCGGTTCTCGTACCACTCGGAGTCCGCCACCTGTCCGAGGTCGTTGACGTCGAGCGCGGGCCGGCCGCCCATCGCACCCGCGAGCCAGTGCCCTGGGCTGACCGCGCGCGCGAGCGGGCGGATCGCGAGCTGGAAGCCGTGATCCCACCAGTCCGACGGTGAGCGCCGCGCGGGCGCACGCTCGAGCACGACCGCGGGCTCGCGCTGGAACAGCTGGTCGTGCGGCGTCTGCTTCCAGCCCGGGGCGCAGCCCGCGAGCCCGCCAGCCGCCACGCCCAGCGCGACGACGAGCGAGGCCACCACCGCTCCGCGCGCGCGCGTCACAGCGAGCTCTCCGCGCCGAAGAAGATCTGCAGCCCCTCGGGCGAGTACCCGACCGTGAGCTCGAACACCAGCACCGTCTCGTGCGCGCCCCGCAGCCCACCGCCGGCCGAGTAGCGAAGCCGCTCCGCCGCGAGTGCATCCACGCCGAACGCGGTGGCCGCATCGGTGAACAGGAAGGCATCGAGGCCAGCGCCCGTCGTCAGGTACTCGTAGATCGGGTAGCGATACTCGAGGCTCGTCCACGCCGCGTAGAGGTCGCGAAACCGGGCGCGATCGTAGCCCCGCAGGAAGTGCTCGCGCCCGAGGGTCGACAGCACGGACAGCGGGATCGTGCTGTCGCGGAACAGCGGGATCGCCGCGGAGCCGCCGACCGTCAGCACGAACACGCGGGCATCGCGCAGCAGCGGGGCGAACCGCTGGAAGGTGGCGGACACGATCGCTCCCGAGAGCTTGCCGCCGTCGCTGCGGCCGACCGTCCCCATGTCGAGCAGCGTCCCCCTCGTGGGTCGCCCCTTGGTGTCGCGGGTGTCGTAGCGCATCGCGAGCGCGAGGTGCGCGAACCCCGTCGCGTCGTCGAAGCCGGGCGGCAGCTCGATCATGTCGCCGGGAGCTCCGACGGACGGATGCCGATCGTCGGAGCCGCCCGCGAGCCGCTGGCGGTACGCGCCGAGCTCGAGGGTGCCGCTCCAGTCGTACGAGTCGCTCGCGAACAGATCGAACCCGAGGAACAGGCCCTGATCGTCGTTGCGCAGCGCGCGCCGATCGGTCGCGCGGCTGCCGCCGCCGATGCCATAGTAGCGCTCGTTGGCATCGTGCTCGGCGCCCGCGCGGACGCGGAGCTTGCGGCGCTCGATCGAGCCGAGTCGCTGGACGTACGAGCCGTCGAGCAGCCAGTCACCATCGAGGCGGTACACGCCACCGATGGCCAGCGCCGCCCGGCGCTCGAGCAGCCGCGGCAACTTGAGCTTCGCGCCGATGCCGAGCCCGTCGTCGAAGGCGACCTTGACGCGCGGCGAGATCTTCACCGCGCCACCGGCGATCTCGAGCACATCGGCGACGCGCCGATCGATCCGGTAGCGCTCGGTCATCTCGACCGCGAACTGCAGAGGCAGCACGGCGATCTCGAGCACGTAGCCCGGCAGGTTCAGCAGGTGCCAGTGCAGATCGAACGGCCGACCGGGATCGTGCTCGGCGGTGGTGAGCGCGTCGAGCTCGGGAGAGGACGCCGGCGCGATCGGCGATGGCAGCGGCGGCGGCGGCGGCGGCGGCGGCGGCAGCGG
>JALZOI010000995.1 GCA_030857245.1 Myxococcota bacterium | reverse complement strand
CTGCCGGGGAGCTGCGCCATGACGAGCGCCGCGAGTCGGCTCCGCAGCGTCGCTACCTCGGCGCCCGCGGCCTCGTGGTCCCGGCGCAGCCGCTCGAGCGCGGCCGGCACCTCGGCGGGACCGCACGAGAACTGGGTCGCGATCCCGCGCAGCACGTGATCGCGCGCGAACAGCTCGGCGCGGCCCCGGCGCGCGGTCGTGAACGTCACGCGGGTCATCCCCTTGTAGCGTTCGGTGCTGGTGATCCGCAGGGTCCCGAGCTGCGACGTCCGCGCGCAGTGGGTGCCCCCGCACGGCGAGCGGTCGAAGTCGCCGATCGCGACGACCCGGATGTTGGCGTCGACCTTCGGGTCGCGGCGTAGCGAGAGTGCGGCGAGCTCGTCGGCCGTCGGGAACCACGAGCGGATCGGCAGATCGTCATCGATCAGATCGTTGGCGAGGTCCTCGGCCGCGGCGAGCTCGATCTCGGGGACGCGATCGCGGGTGACGTCGATCGTCAGCGTGCTCTCGCCGAGCCGGGCCGACGCGGTCGCGGCGGCTGCGCGATCGAGCAATGCACCGGAGAGCAGGTGCTGCGCGGTGTGCTGCGCCATGTGCTGGCGGCGGCGCGCCCAGTCGAGCTCGCCCGTGAGGGTGTCACCGACGGCCGGCGCGGCACCATCGACCACGTGGAAGATCGTGGCGTCGTCCTGCTGGGTGTCGATGACGGTGACGCCGCCGAGCGTGCCGCGATCGCCGAGCTGGCCGCCGGCCTCGGGATAGAACGCGGTGTGATCGAGCACGACCGCCGGCTTGCCCTTCCACGTCGTGACCGCGACGACCTGCGCCTCGAAGCGGCGCAGGTAGGCATCATCGTGATACAGGCGGCGCGTCATCGCGCTGATCTATCGTGATGACCCAGCTATCGCAACCGCCCGGCCCGTGATCGCCGCCGATCCGGCCGGTGACGGGGCAAGCGCCATCGTGCTCGTCGGTGCGCAGGATCGTCGCACCGATCCGCACGAGCTCCTCGAGGACCTCGCGATCGGGCAGCGTGACCTTGCCGTAGCGCTTGGGACCGCTCGAGATCAGCGCGAGCCGTGGCCGCACCTGCTCGAGGAAGGACCGTCGGCTCGACGTCTTCGAGCCGTGGTGGCCGACCTGCAGGATGTCCGCGCGGATCGCGGCGGTGTGCTGCGCGATCAGGAATTCCTCGACGTCGCCGGCGGGGTAGGTCGGGTCGAGGCGTGCGCCGGACTCGGCATCGCCGACGAGGAGGACGCGGATCCCGCCGAGGTCGACCGCGAGCACGAGCGAGTTCCGGTTCGGATCCGCATGCGCCTTGGCCTCCGCGTGGAGGATGCGGAACCGCGCACCCTCGCCGAGCTCGACGACGTCGTTCTCGGAGAACCGCAGCCAGCGCGGCACCGTCACGGTCAGCCCCTTGACGTGCACGCCCCGGTCCTCGGGGACGGCGGCCGCGGTGCGGTAGGTCGTCGGGACCGACCGCGCGATGCCGGAGAGCAGCTCGCGGTAGAACACCGTCTCGTTGACGCGACCCGAGTCCCAGAAGTTCGGGACGTCGTAGCAGTGGATCACGAGGTCGAGCGCCGAGGCGTGATCGAGGTGCGGGTGGCTGAGCACGACGTGGTCGATGCGGCGGCGCGCGGTGGGGACCGCGTGGCCGGCGGGGACGCAGAGGTCGTCACCCGACGGGCCGAGCACGGCGGCGAGGTACGCGGCGACCCGCATCGGCCGCTCGTCGCGATCGTTGGTGCCCGCGTCGTAGAGCAGCGCGAAGTCGGCGCCCCGCAGCAAGATCGCGAGCCCGGTGCCGACATCGATCATGTGCACCTGGAAGCTGCCGGGTGCAGGTGCGGGCGGCAGATCGGCGGCGGTGGCGACGCGCGTCCACGAGATCCTCGGGCCGCCCGGGCTGACCGGCACGCCGGGCTGGAGCGGAGCCTGCGGGGCGGGCTGCACCGCTGGACACCCGGCGAGGAGCACGGCCAGGACGACGAGCAGGCGCTGCATCCGCCCATGATCTCACGAGACCGTCACGCGTTGGGTGACGATGCGCCTGCGAGCAGGACCCCCGGCAGCCGCTTACGGCGTCACGCGCTCGGCGGCGCCCGCGGGGATCCAGCCGGTGGCGCCCGAGGCGATGCGGATGCGCGTCCAGCCATCGCGGCGCTCGAGGACCGAGACCTCGGCGCCGCGGGGCAGGGGCTGCGCGAGCGCGCTCGGTGCGCCGGCGCTGTCGGCGGCGCGGAGGACCACGCC
>JALZOI010000031.1 GCA_030857245.1 Myxococcota bacterium | reverse complement strand
GTGATCGCCCGAGCCGATCGTGTTCGCGAACGCGTCCGAGCCGCTCTCGTTGGCGGTGGGCCGCGAGCCACCCGGCGCCGCGAGCGCGGGCTTCAGGGTCTTGTGGGCGAGGCCGACGTTCGCGATCGCACCGAGCGATGCGCGGGGCGGCGCGAGCGGCATGCCGGTGAGCGCCTCGACGAACGTCGACACCGACGCGAACCGATCATCCGACGGCTTCGCCATCGCGCGGCTGACCGCGCGCACGACGTCCGCTGGCACGCCCGGAGCGCGCAGCTCGAGCGGCGCGGGCTGCTCGTAGACGACCTTGAACACGACCTCCGGAATGCTCTCCCCGGAGAACGCCGGGTGGCCGCACAGCATCTCGTAGACGATCGCGCCGAGGGCGAACACGTCCGTGCGTTCGTCGACCGCGGTGTGCTGCCCGGTCGCCTGCTCGGGCGCCATGTACTGCGGCGTGCCGAGCAGCGCGTTGTCCTGCGTCTTCACGGTCTGCGAGCCGCGGATCTTGGAGATCCCGAAGTCGAGCACCTTCGCGACCTCGACCGGGCGGCCATCGATCTCGCTGCCGACCAGGAAGATGTTCTGCGGCTTGAGGTCGCGATGGACGATGCCGGCGCGATGCGCGGCCGCGACCGCGGAGCCGACCTGCCGGATGATCGCCATCGCGTGATCGAGGGCGATCGGGCCTCGCTGGATCCGCTGCGCGAGGCTCTCGCCCTGGAGGTACTCGAGGATCAGGTACGGCGTGCCGTCGGCGGTGACGTTGTAGTCGTCGACGCGCACGATGTTGGGATGGTCGAGGTCGGAGGCGATCAGCGCCTCGCGGCGGAACCGCGCGATCACGTCGTCGTCGTGGAGCTCGATGTGGAGCAGCTTGATCGCGACGCGCTTGCCGGGCAGCCGGTTGTGGGTGGCGAGGAACACCGAGCCCATCCCACCCCGCCCGATCAACGCCTCGAGCGTGTAGGTGCCGGCGATCACCGAGCCCACGTCGAGGGCCGCGCGAGCCGGTGAATTCGCCACGACGCCGAGCGTATAATGAGTCATCGATGCGTGCACGAGGTTGGGTCGCGGCGTTCCTGGCGGTGGTCGGCACCGCGGCGGTGGCGGCGGCGGATCCACCGCCGCAACCCGTGGACATCAAGCCGTATCGCGACAAGCTCCGCGTGTTCACGGATGCCAACGGCGGCGTCTACGCGATCGCCAACGAGCTAGGCGGCGACACCCAGCTGTTCTACGGCGCGACCGGCAAGGTGCTGTACCAGCAGGTGCTCGAGGGCTCGCGGTCGCGCGACGGCGACGCCTGGTCGATCGGCACCTGGGCTCCGCGCGTGCCGTTCCCGTTCCAGGGCTCGTTCGAGCGCGGCACGGATGGTGCGTACCGGGTCCGCTGCGGCAACAACTTCGAGCAGGGCGTCACGATGGTGACCGGCGACAAGGCGAGCGCGATCCTCGCCAAGGCGAAGTTCGTGACGACGCAGATGACGCGCCGGCCGCTGCTGCTGACGCGCGATGATCGCGGCGTCTACTACTACGTCGACGTCCTCGCCCGGATCTACGGCGGCAACGGTCACCGCCTGTTCATCGGCAAGAAGGGCGCGCTGAAGCAGGTGCCAATGACCGACGTGATCGCCGACAGCGGCGGTGAGGTGTTCGCGACGAAGAGCGGCGACCTCCGGCTCGTGCGCGATCTCGAGAACGGCAAGGAGAAGCTCGCCACGACGTGGATCCGCGGCGAGAAGCGCATCCCGCTGACGACGCTCGACACCTACATGAATCAGGCGCTGATCTTTCGCGACCTCGGCGTCTACAAGATCCAGGGGACGATCTGCGGCCACCTGTGATCGCGCGCGCGACGCTGACGGTGGCGATCGTTGGTGGCTCGCTCGCAGGTCCGGCGCGCGCCGAGCGCGAGCTCGCGAACCAGCAGCCCGCGGCGGTCGACATCAAGGAGGTCGCGGCGCGGCTCGTGGCGTACCGTGACGATCACGGCAAGCTCTACGTGCTACCGGGGTTCGGCGAGCCCGCGCGCAGCAAGGACCTGCAAGGCTTCGTGTTCTACGGAGACGGCAAGGTCCTGTACCAGCAGCGCGTGGTGGGAACCACGAACGTGACCGACCAGTCCGACTGGAGCTTGTGGTCGCCTCGCGTGCAGGGCGCGCCCTACGCGCGCCTCCGCCTCCACCCCGACGGCTGCTCGCTGAGCTGCCGCCGCGTCGATCGCCAGGAGCAGCGCAGGTCGCTGGTCCGGCTCTCCGATGACGAGACCCGCAAGCTGTTCGCGCAGGCGACGTTCCTGGCCCCGTTGTGGCGGCGAGAGGCCAGCTTCTTCGCGCGCGATCCAGGCGGCGTGTACTACTACGTCGACGCGGTTCGCCCCGAGCACGGCGGCCATGGCCACCGGGTGTTCGTCGGCCGCCAGGGCGCGATGAAGCAGCTCGGGTTGACCAACGTCGTCGCGGATTCGGGCGGCTCGCGATTCGCGACGCGCACCGGCGAGCTGCGGATCGACGCGGATGGCAAGGCGAGCTGGCACCGGGGTGCGAAGCGGCTCGAGCTCCTCGTCCTCGACCCGGCCCCGAACCGCTACCTGATCTACCGCCAGCTCGGCATCTACGGCCAGCTCGGCACGGTCTGCGAAGATCAGTAGCCGGAGCCGCGTCAGCGGCGCCGACTGCGGGTACGGTCGGCGCATGCAGCTCTCCGGTTCAGTCGCGCTCGTCACGGGTGGTGCCTCGGGTCTCGGTGCGGCGACGGTGCGCCGGCTCGCGGCCGGCGGTGCGAAGGTCGTCATCGCCGATCGCGACGAAGCGCGGGGCAGCGCGCTCGCCAGCGAGCTCGGCCAGACGTTCGCGAAGCTCGACGTCACCGAGCCCGAGCAGGTCCAGGCCGCGATCGACCAGGCGGCCGCGCTCGGGCCGTTCCGCATCGCGGTGTCGTGCGCCGGCGTCGGCTGGGCCTCGCGGACGCTCGATCGCACGGGCAAGCCGCACGAGCTCGAGCTGTTCAAGACGGTGATCGGCGTCAACCTCGTGGGGACGTTCAACGTGCTCCGGCTCGCGGCGTCGGCGATCGCGAAGACCGACCCGCTCGAGCACGGCGCGCGCGGCGTGATCATCAACACCGCGTCGGTCGCCGCGTACGACGGCCAGATCGGCCAGATCGCCTACGCGGCGTCGAAGGCGGGCGTCGTCGGGATGACGCTCCCCGCGGCGCGCGATCTCGCGCCGACGGGGATCCGCGTGGTCACGATCGCCCCCGGCATCTTCGACACGCCGATGCTCGGCGCGCTCCCCGAGGACAAGCGCGCGGCGCTCGCGGCCGACGTCGTGTTCCCCAAGCGGCTCGGCGATCCGGCCGAGTACGGCGCCCTCGTCGCCGCGATCGTCGAGAACGGGTATCTCAATGGCGAGACGATCCGGCTCGATGGCTCGCTGCGGATGCCGCCGAAGTAGCGCGAGCTTCAGGCCCCCCCCCGCGCACCGAGCTTCCGGAACCCCCCGCGCCTCGCGCGCGAGCTTCAGGGATCGTTGCGCCGCCGGGCCTGTCAGGGCTTCGGCAGCAGCTCCGCCGGGATCTTGTTCGGCACCTCGGGGATCTTCTGCTCGTACAGCCAGCTGTACGTGAAGTACGTGCCCATCACGCGCTTCGTGTAGTTACGGATCTGATCATCGAGGATGCCCTCGATGAACTCGTCCGCGTCCCACGTCCCGCGGACCTTGAGGTTGCGGCGGACGTAGCCCTCGCCGCCGTTGTACGAGGGTGGCACGAAGATCGTGTAGTTCTTCCAGTACGCGAACAGGTGGCCGAGGAAGCGCGAGCCGATCGTCACGTTCTGCTCGGGATCGCGCAGGTTCTCGCGCGTCGGGTCGATGCCGGTGCCCTTCGCGAACCGCTTCGCGGTCACCTGGATCATCTGGGTCAACCCGACGGCGTTGGCGTAGCTCTCGAGCAGCGGATCGAAGCCACTCTCCTCGCGGACGATCGCGATCTGCATCGCGAACGGCACCTTGTTGATCGCGGCATGCTTCGCGAGCAGCGGCTCGTAGCCCTTCGGGTACGCGATCAGCCAGCGTGCTCGGTTGGCGCCGACGGGCCACTGCTTGCGGTAGTCGAGGATGTGCCAGCGCGTCGGCCACAGCGCGTCGCCGTGGCGGCCGGCCTTGTCGAACAGGAACGCCATCGCCCACAGCTTCTCGACGGTGTCCGGATCATCGACGCGCTGCTTGCCCGCCGGCGCGGTCAGCCCGACCTTGCGGAGCTCGGCCTCGGCGGTGGCTCCGAGCCCGAGCCGGAGCAGCTCGAGGGCGCGCTGGAAGCCCGGCGTGCCCCACTCGACGCGCGCCTTGAACGTGAACGCCGGTGCGGCAGGATCGAAGCCGGCGGGTGGCGTCGAGAGCTCCTTGACGAGCGCCGCGTGCCGCTTCGCGTCGGTCTCCTTGAGGCGGTTGAGGCCGAGCAGCGCGTAGTACGCCGCCGGGTACTGGCGGATGCCGGCCTCCCACGACGCGAGCGCCTCCGCTTGCTTGCCCTTCGCGAGCAGCGCGCGGCCGAGCCAGTACTGCGCCTGGCCCTCGCCGTAGTAGTTGTCGTCGTGCGGGACCAGCTCGATCTGCTTGGTCCACCACTTGATGGCGGCGTCGTACTGCTTGTCCGTCCACGCGCGCCAGCCGAGCCGCCACATCGCTTCGGCGACGTTGTCGCCCTTCGGGAACCTGGTCGGCAGCGACGACAGCACGGCCTCGAGCTGCTTCGGACTGCCGCGGCTCGTCCACTCCTCGCCCTCGCGGAGCAGCGCGTCGTCGGAGTAGCTGTGCGCGGGATCGACGGTCTGCGCGGTCTGGTATCGCGCGGTCGCGGTCTCGTGCTGGCCGATGAACGCCCACGACCGCCCGGCCTGGTAGTGACTCTTGATCTCGAGGTCCGCGTGCTTCGCGTCCTTGCACGCGACGGCGGCCTCGTCGAACAGGGGCGCGGCGCCCTTGCGATCGCGCGCCTTGAAGCGGCTCTGCGCCTTGTGATACGCGGCGCTGCAGCGATCGGCGGGCGTGATCGCCGCATCCGCGAGCGCGGCGTCGAACGCCGCCTCGGACTCCGGGTTGCGCTGCGCATCGAACAGCACCTTGCCGCGCGTGATGTGCTCGGCAGCGGTCAGCGTGGCGTACGTCTGGAGGTCCGCGGGGAGCGACTTCGCGAGGGCCGCGAGCCGCGCATTCGCCTGCGCGGTCCACGGCGATAGCGGATCTTCGATCCCGATCCGGCGGTAGAGCTGCACGATCTCCTTCACGTCTCCACCGGACTTCTCGAGCGCCTCGGCGAGCCGGAACCGCGACTCCGCGCGGCGCGCTCCGCCCGGCCGCCGGGTGAGGTAGTCGCGGTAGTGCGCGGCGATCTTCGCCTGATCGGTGCCACCGCGCAGGATGTCTCCAACGAGGAGGTCGGCGTCCGCGCCATGGATCGAGTCGCGGCTGACCTTGCGTGCGAGCTCCATCGCGGGCTCGGTCTGACGCGCGAAGTAGAGCGCACGTGCGGTCTGGTAGTGCAGGAAGTCGGCGAGCAGCGGCAAGCCCTTGAGTGCGGCCGCGAGGCGGGTCGCGGCCTGGGGCCACTCCTGGAGCCGCGCGTGGGTGAGGCCGAGCATCAGGTCGAGGCGGTGGGCCTCGTCGCCCTTCGCGATCGCTCGCGCCTTCGTGAACCCGGCGAGCGCATCGCGCCACTTCTCGAGCGCGAACGCCTTCGCCGCGTCGCCGGCGGGACCGGTCACGAAGTACGGCGTCGCCATCGCCTCGGAGAACGGCGCCGGCTCGCCCGGGATGGCGGGCGCCTCCGGCACCTGGGCATCGCCCGTCGCCGAGCCCTCCGCGAGGTCCATGGCGGTGCCCGAGCCCGCCAGCGTGGTGGCCTGGTGGGTGTTATCGCCGGAGCAGGCGCAGACGAGGAGAACGATGCAGCTCAGTCGGCGCATGTACCGACCCTAGCAACGCCGATCCCCGAGAACAAATTCTCTTCGTCGGTTCTTCGTCGGTCGTTCGTCGGTCGTTCATCGGTCGTTCGTCGGCGCGACGTCGGTGCGGTCGACGATGCCTCCGGTGGCGCTGCCCGCGGGGCTCACCGCGAGACGCGGTTGCGACCCTGGTGCTTGGCCCGGTAGAGCGCGCGATCCGCGGCCTCCATGAGCTCCTCGATGGTGTCGGCCTTCGTCGAGGGAAACCCCGAGATGCCGATCGACACCGTCGCGCGAAGGTCGAGACCCTGGTGCTTCGTCACCGTGCGCTCGACGAGCACGCGCAGCCGATCTGCGAGCAAGGTGGCCGGCTCGATGGGCGTCGCGCGGAGGATGACCGCGATCTCCTCGCCTCCGAACCGCGCGACGACATCCTCGTTGCGCACCGCCTTCATCAGGACGGTCGCGAGGTTCGCGAGGACCGCGTCGCCCGCCAGGTGACCGCGGGTGTCGTTGATCTGCTTGAAGTGATCGACATCGAGCATCAGCAGCGAGAGGGCGGCGCCGTGGCGACGCGAGAACTTGAGCTCGCTATCGAGGCGCTCGAGGAGGTAGCGCTTGTTGAACAGCCGGGTCAGCGAGTCGCGAAGCGCCGACGACACGAGGCTCTCGTGGAACGACTCATCGAGCTCGTCGGCGTACCCGAAGCGCAGCACCGTGCTCCGGCCGACCTGGATCTTGTCGCCATCCTGGAGCGGCGCCGAGTTGCCGATCCGGATGCCGTTGACGAACGTGCCGTTGCGGCTCTCGAGATCATCGACCCACAGGCCGTTGCTGTCGTGCCGGATCCGCGCGTGGTTGCGCGAGATGCCGTCATCGATGATCCGGATCGGCGCGGCGGCCGTCCGGCCGATCAGCGACTCACCCCGCAGCACCTTGAACATCGTCCCGGCCGCGGTGCCGGTGAGCACGGTCAGGCACGCAGAGTTGCGGCGCGGCGGTTGTGCCGGCTGCGTCGCGAGCGGGGTCCCCTCCGTCGCCGTCGTGTCCTCATCCCAATCGTTCACCAATGCCACCACCCCATCGTACGGATCGTGACGGTTCGGCGTCAATCACCGACGACCGACCATCGCGGCGCGCGTGATCAGGCACGCGACGAGAACCACATCGCGATCGCGACGAGCCGCTCGCCCCGGGGACCGAGCTCGCGAGCGATCGCGGTGGCCTCGTCCGACAGCGTCGCGATCCGGCGCGCGGCGGCGCCGGCGGCATCCGTGAACTCGCCGTCGTCACGATCGTCGACGTGCTGGAACGCGACCCCGATCGCCATCCCGTAGCGACCGAGAGCGGCGCAGGTCGCGGCGTCGGCATCGGCGGCGATCGCGCCGAGCTCGGCCGCAGCGGCGAACAGCGCGCCGGTCTTCGCGGCGTGGAGCCGTTCGATGTCGGCGAGCTCGGTCGGCGAGGTCGTGAGATCGATGGCCTGGCCGGCGAGCAGCTCGCGGGAGCCCGCCCGCTGCGCGAGGATCTTCGCCGCGGCCGCGGCGCGCGGGCCGAGCTCGGCGAGCGTGCCGAAAGCCTGCGTGAGCAGGCCGTCGCCGGCGAGGATCGCGATGGCCTCCCCGAAGGCGACGTGGACCGTCGGCCGCCCCCGGCGCTCGTCGTCATCGTCCATCGCGGGCAGATCGTCGTGGACGAGCGTGTATGCGTGGAGCATCTCGATCGCGCATGCCGCGGGCATCGCCGCCTGCCGGCTGCCGCCGCACGCCTCGGCCGCGGCGAGCAACACCGCGGGGCGCAGCCGCTTGCCGGGACCGGTCGCGGCGTACCTCATCGCCTCGACGAGCCGCCCCGGATCATCGAGCGGCGGAGCGAGCCGGTAGGCGAGCTCGATGTCGACGACGCGCCGGACCTCGTCGAGATACGCCGTCAGCGCCGGGGGCGCACTCGAAGGTGCGAGCGTGGCGTCGGCCATCGGCTTACTCCGTCCCGTTCGGTGCGGGATCGAACGGCACGATCTCGATCGTGCCCGCGGGAGTGACCGAGGCGCTCACGAGGATCTCCACGCGCTTCTCCGCGGTCGCGAGCAGTTGCTGGCCCTTGCGCGCGAGCTGCACGCCTTCCTCGTAGACCTGGAGCGACTGCTCGAGCGTGAGCTCCCCCGACTCCAGCCGCACGACGACCTCGCGCAACCGCACGAGGATCTGATCGAAGCCGGGATCGGTCGGTTCCGCCATCGCCGCGGACCATAGCCAACGCGAAATGAAAAGTCACCACTGCGGGATCGCTTGACCGGACGCCCACTTGCGGTAAAACCGAATGCGATGGCGGAGCGGCAGGAATTCCGGTCGGACGACGCCGGCGAGCTCAAAGAGCGCTGGCGGGCCTACATTCAGGACCGCCGCCTCAACACGACCTCGCAACGCGAGGCAATCGTCGAGCAGTTCCTCCGCACCCGGGAACATGTCTCGATCGACGAGCTGCTCGGCAAGGTCCGCAAGCGGCACCCGAAGGTCGGGTACGCGACGGTGTACCGGACGCTGAAGCTGCTCGTCGATTCAGGGCTCGCGGTCGAGCGCCAGTTCGGCGACGGCCAGGCGCGCTACGAGGTCGTCGGCGATCACCACGACCACCTGATCTGCATGAAGTGCAACCTCATCCTCGAGTTCGAGGACGACGAGATCGAGCAGCTCCAGGACAAGATCGCGGCGCGGCTCGGCGGCTTCACCGTGCTCCGCCACCGCCACGAGCTCTACGGCCTGTGCCCCAAGGCGGCCGGCGAGCTCGACGGCGCGTGCCCCCGCGAGGTCGGCAAGAAGTAGCCGCCGGGCGTTTGTGCTTGGTGGCGGTCGGGGAGGGCGGGCATAGTCCGCGCTCATGCGGACGCTGTACCCGGTCCTGCTCGCAGTCGCGCTCGCTTCCGGGCTGCTCGGTTGCCGCGCCGGTGGCGGGGGCGAGACCGGGGATGATGCGCCGCCGATCGACGCGGCCGTCGACGCGCCAGGCCCGGGCTGCTGGGCGCTGTCACCGCGCACGGTCGCTCCCGAGACGTTCGTCGGCCCGACCGGGCTGCAGAACCGGCTGTTCGCGTTGATCGACGGCGCGCAGACGAAGCTCGACGTCTCGATGTACCTGTTCACGGCGACGGCGATCGCGGACCGCCTGATCGCCGCGAAGAACCGGGGCGTCGCCGTCCGCGTGCTCTTCGATCCGGATCACCTCGGCAATGCGAACGTCCGCACGCGGCTGACGAACGGCGGCGTCACGCACCGCAACGCGCCCACGATCTACACCTTCGTCCACGCGAAGTACCTCGTCATCGACGGCAAGGCCGCGGTGATCATGTCGGCGAACCTCAACCCCGACGCGATGACCAACGAGCGCAACTACGGGCTCGTCACGCGCGATCCCGACGATGTCGCCGACGCCCAGGCGATCTTCAACATGGACTGGGCCTCGGGTGGCGGCGAGCCCGCGCAGCCCGCCGACCTCGCGTGCACGCGGCTGGTCGTCTCGCCGAACAACGCCAAGGCGCGCATCGTCGCGCTGGTCGAGAGCGCGCAGTCGACCCTCGACGTCGAGGCGATGTACGTCGCCGAGGATACCGTCCGCATGGCGATCGGCGCGGCCAAGCAGCGCGGCGTCACCGTCCGCGTGATCCTCGAGACCGGCAGCGACAACGCCGAGACCCGCAGCTACTTCACGGGCCTCGGCATCCCGGTCCATGCTCCCGGCAACTTCTTCCTGCACGCCAAGCTGCTCATCGCCGACGGTGTCGCCTTCGTCGGGTCGGAGAACTTCTCCCTGACCGCGCTCACGAAGAACCGCGAGCTCGGCGCGATGGTGTTCGAGCCTGCCGCCGCCGCCGTGATCCAGCAGCAGTTCGACGCCGACTGGGCCGCGACGAATTGATCCTCGCCCCGGGTCAGCGCTGCTGGATCCGCGCGATCTCGGCGGCTTCGGACAGCGGCAGCAGGTGCACGAGGCAGCGGCCGGGCTCACTCGGCATCATCGCCGCGGCCCACAGGAACGAGTTCTTCCAGTAGGCGCGGGTCGCCCGCGTCTCGACCGGCACGCCGTAGGTCGCGCGCATCCAGCGATCGAGGTCTTCCTCGACGCAGCCGCGGATCTTGAGCTGGATCTCGATCAGCGGCGCCTTGGCATCGGCGCCGTTGAAGTAGAGGTCGACCTCGGCGGTGCGGTTCGCGACCTTGTACGGCGGCAGCGCGAAGCACCACGTCGCCTTGCGCCCGTCGGTGAGCTCGGTCGGCTGGCAGACGCCATCCTTGACATCGCCGCGCACGCTCTTCGTGAAGCGCCAGCGTCCGAGCCCCGACGGCTCCGGCTTGCGGGTCTCGCACGCGCTCGCGAGCACCGCGCCCGCGGTCACCGCGAACACCGCCGCGAATCGGGCGCCGCGGCTCACGCGACCACCGGCCCCCGCACGACGACCTCGACGGTGACCTCGTCCTCCATCTTGATCATCAGGAACCTCGGCGCGGTCAGCCCGAGCTTGCGGATGTCGAGCTCGAAGGTGCCGCTGGCTTCGACGCCCACGCCATCGAGCTTACCCTGGCCCGCCACCGTCACCACGACTTCCTTGCCGCGCCACCGCAGCACGCCCTCGGCGGTCGCGCTGAACGTCGGGCCGTCGCGCACGACGTCGCGGACGGCGCGGAGCTCGAAGGTCGCGCGCGGGTGCGCCTCCATCTCGAAGTCCTTGCGGAGCTTCCGGTTCTTCAGGAAGTCGCCGGCATCGAACGCCGTCATGTCGACGCTGAACGTCGCCGTCGCGCCGGCCGTCGGCAGGGTGTCCGGGTCGGCGTCGACGTCGCCGGTGATCTTGTCCCACACCGTGGTGGTGTCGTGGATCTTCGACCGCGCCTTCACGGTCAGCTTGCCCGCCGCGACCTGGTATTTCACAGGTCGAAGTCTAGCTCGCTACGCCGCGAGACACTGCAAGAGCAGCGTCGTCACGTTGTCGGTGCCGCCGTTGCGGTTCGCCGCGTCGACGAGCTCGGCGACCGCACGCTCGAGGCTCTTCGCGTTCGAGGCGATCTGCCCGATCTGATCGTCGACCACCATGCCGGACAGGCCGTCCGAGCACAGGATGTAGACGTCGCCGCTCTTGATCTGATGGCTGCGGATGTCGACCTGGACGGTCTCGCGCATGCCCAGGGCGCGCGTGATGACGTTCTTGTGGGGGAAGTTCCGCTCTTCCTCCGCGGTCATGTCCGGCTTCGCTTCCTTGTAGTCCTCGAGCAGCGAGTGATCGCGTGTGAGCTGCGAGATCGCGCCGTCGCGCACGCGATACACGCGCGAGTCACCGACGTGCCCGACGTAGATCTTGTCGCCCGACACGAGGGTCGACACGATCGTGGTGCCCATGCCCTTGTAGCGAAGGTCGCGGTTCGAGGTCTCGAAGATGCGGAGGTTCGCGAGCTTGATGCCGCAGACCAGCCGGTTCTCGATGTACGAGAGCGAGCGGTCCATCTTGTACGGCCAGGTCGCGTCCTCGTCCTCGCGGGTGCGCTGATAGAACTCGCCGATCGTCTCGGCGGCCATCTTGGAGGCGACCTCGCCCGAGGCGTGACCACCCATCCCATCGGCCACGAGGAAGAGCTGCTCGTCCTCGATCAACGAGAAGTAATCCTCGTTGTGGGTCCGCTTCATGCCCACGTCTGTTTTGGCGGCGTAGCGGATCTTCATGTGCTGTGTCGGATCGCGGAGCCCACACCCTCGCGTCGCAACGAAATCATAGGCAGCGGGTGCACGTTGCGTCAACCGCAGCGCCAGATGTTCGCGCTATGGTGCCTCCGCGGTGCGCGCAGAGATCTTGACGATAGGTGACGAGCTGTGCCGCGGCGAGATCGTCGACACCAACTCCTCCTACCTCGCGGCCCGGCTCTGGGACCTCGATATCACCACGCGGTGGATGACGAGCTGCTGCGACGATGAAGCCGATATCGCCGAGGCGCTGAGCCGCGCCGTGGCGCGCGCCGACCTCGTCATCTGCTCGGGCGGCCTGGGCCCGACCGAGGACGATCTGACCGTTGACGTGGTCGCCCGGCTCGCCGGGGTCGAGGTCGTCATCGACGAGCCCGCGCGCCGCCGCCTCGAGGCCGTGTTCGCCGGCCGGGTCGAGGTGACGCCGATCCAGCTCCGCCAGGTTCGGGTCCCGGCGGGGGCCCTCGTCCACGGCAACCCGGCCGGGCTGGCGCCCTGCTTCGAGCTCGCGCTGGAGCGGGTCCCTGAAGCTCGCGCTCGCGGCGCGCGTGGGGTCCCGGTGGTCTGCCTGCCGGGGTTCCCCCGCGAGATCCAGGGGATCTGGACGGGTGGGCTGGTCGACCGGTTGACCGCGCTTCGCGAGGCAGCCGGCGTGGTCGAGCGGGTCGCGCGCCGAATTTATCGGGTGTTCGGGCGCGGCGAGTCGCAGATCTCGCAGGCGTGTCGGGGCCTGCTCGACGGCGTCGCGGGCGCCTCGATCCACTATCAGGTGAAGTTCCCCGAGATCCTGGTGAAGCTCGTCGTGCGCGACCGCGATCAGGGCGCCGCCGAGGCCCGGCTCGCCGACCTCGATCGTGGCCTGCGCGAGCGGCTGCCCCGGATCATCTACGGCACCGGTGACGAGACGCTGGTCGAGCGCGTCACCCGGCGGCTGATCGCGGCAGGCGCCACCGTGGCCACAGCGGAGTCGTGCACCGGCGGGCTGATCGGCGAGCTGTTGACCCGGCTGCCGGGGAGCTCGCGCAGCTTTGTCGGCGGCGCGATCACGTACGCGAACCACGAGAAGGTCCGCCAGCTCGGCGTCGCCGTGGCGACCCTCGAGGCGCACGGCGCGGTGAGCGAGCCGACCGTGCAGGAGATGGCACGGGGCGCTCGCGAACGGTTCGGCGTCGATCACGCCGTCGCGGTCAGCGGGATCGCAGGCCCCGATGGCGGCACGGCCGAGAAGCCGGTCGGCACGGTGTGGCTGGCGATCGCCAGCGCCGACGGCGTCCGCACCAAGCACCTGGTCTGGCCCGGCGCCCGCGATCAGGTGCGGCTCCTCGCCGCGTGGTGGGCGCTCGCGTTGCTCGATGACGCGCTCGATCGCCGCGAGACCACAGATTCCGGCGCCCCAGGAGGAGCCTCGACATGACCACGCCCGAAGCGAAGCCGCAGCCACCGCGCGAGGAGCACCAGCGCCTGTTCGTCGGCATCCGCGTCTCGGTCGCGACCGCCAACGCGCTCGCCGGGGCGGCGGAGACCCTGGCGCGGCGCGCGCGCGACGCCGGTGTCGACATCCGGTGGGTCGCGCCGGTGAACTACCACCTGACGCTGAAGTTCCTGGGCTCGACCCGCAAGGCGACGGTCGGCGCGCTGCGCGATGTGCTCGAGGCGGCGGCCGCGGGGACCCCGCGGTTCACGCTGCGAGCGGCACGGCTCGGGGCGTTCGCCTCGCTCGACAAGGCGAACGTCGTGTGGGCGGGGATCCAGGACACCAGCAGCAGCGGTGCGCTCGATCTGCTCGCACGCCAGATCGAGCAGGCTTGCACGGGGCTCGGCTTCACCGCCGAGTCGCGGCCATATCACCCCCACGTGACGCTCGGTCGGTTACGCGAAACTCGCGCGGTCCGGGACGTCGTGTTACCCCTAGCTGAACAAATGTTCGGTGATACTCCGGTCGACTCGATCACCCTCTTCGAAAGCGAAACGAAGTCAGGCAGTTCGGTCTATCGCGAGCTTCATCGAATCAACTTCAAAACGGTCGAAAGAGGCGCTCGTGGAGCGTCGGAACGTCAGACTCCCGCGCTACAGCTGGACCCATCAAAGCAGTCCAGCGAGGCCTCGGCGGAGAGCGAAACCGACGATGGCTGGCCCCGGTCGACTGACCACCGGCACCACGACGATCACTGACGATCACGACGATCACACCTGAGGGAGCGAGCGAAGATGGCCAACAGCGGCACCACGAAGGAAATGCAGAGCGGCACGAGCCTGATCCAGACGTCCGGCACGTCGACGGCGGGCAACCAGGCGCGTGACAAGGCGATCGATCTCGCGCTCGCGGCGATCGACAAGCAGTTCGGCAAGGGCGCGATCATGCGACTCGGCAAGGACCCGACCGACCGCGAGGTCCACGTCGTCCCGACCGGCTCGCTCGGCCTCGACCTCGCGCTCGGCATCGGCGGCCTGCCGCGCGGCCGCATCGTCGAGATCTACGGGCCGGAGTCGAGCGGCAAGACGACGCTGACCCTGCACATCGTCGCCGAGGCGCAGAAGCGTGGCGGCGTCTGCGCGTTCATCGACGCCGAGCACGCGCTCGACGTCGGCTATGCGAAGAAGCTTGGCGTGAAGACCGAGGAGCTCCTCGTCAGCCAGCCGGACTTCGGCGAGCAGGCGCTCGAGATCGCCGACATGCTGGTGCGCTCCAACGCGGTCGACGTGATCGTCGTTGACTCCGTCGCCGCGCTGACCCCGAAGGCCGAGCTCGAAGGGGAGATGGGCGACACCCACGTGGGTCTCCAGGCCCGCCTCATGAGCCAGGCTCTCCGCAAGCTCACGGCAGCGATCTCGAAGTCGCGAACCATGGTGATCTTCATCAACCAGATCCGTATGAAGATCGGTGTGATGTTCGGCTCGCCAGAGACCACCACCGGCGGTAACGCACTCAAGTTCTACTCGTCGGTTCGCCTCGATATCCGTCGCATCGGCGCGATCAAGAAGGACGAGGACGTCGTCGGCAACCGCACGCGCGTGAAGGTCGTGAAGAACAAGATGGCGCCGCCGTTCAAGGAGGTCGAATTCGACATCCTTTATGGACAAGGGATCTCGCGTGAGGGCGATCTCGTTGATCTCGCCTCTGAAGCGAATATTGTCGAGAAGAGCGGCGCCTGGTTCTCGTACGGCGGCGAGCGCATCGGGCAGGGTCGCGAGAACGCGAAGCAGTTCTTGATCGAGCACCCCGAGGTCTTCAACTCGATCGAGGCCAAGGTCCTCGCGCATCACAACGTGCGCCGGATCGGCATCGACGTCGCGCCCGAGCTGCCGCCCGCGAAGCCCGAGATCGTCGACGACAAGGCGAAGAACGCCCGCCCGCCGAGCACGCCGACGCCGCCGACCAACGGCAAGCGTCCGAACGCGTAGCGCGGGCGCACGGCAACGGGGCGAGCGGGGCTCACGGGCGCACGCCCTGAACATCGGTGCGGGTGAGCTTTCGCACAACGCTTGAGAGCTCTCTACAGGCCGGCCTAACGCCGGCCTGACGTTGTTATGAAACTGGTCACCAATTGATGTCTGACGACACAAAGGGGCGATCTGGTGCACTTGCCTTTGTCACAGGGATGGGGGATTACATACCCGCCTTCAAAGGGAGTGCGGCCCCGCGAGGCAGTTACGCAAGAACCTGTTTTAGGGAGGCTCACAAATGTTCGTCTTTTCCCCGCGTCGTTGGACGCCGGGCGCCGTTGCAACAACGGTCGCTGCACTCGCGCTGGTCGCGTGCGATGACCCGACGGCGCGTACCGATCTTCGTCCCGAAGGTGATCCCGAAGTGCTCGCGGTGTTGGTCCTCTCGGATTCCGTCAACGGACTCCTCGAGACTGCCACCTATTGCGCGCCGAACGATCCAATCCGGCCGACGCTCGTCGGCCTTCCGGACTTCACGACCACGAACGTGTGCGACGACGATCCGTCGGTGCCGGCGACGATGGCGGAAGCCGCGCCCGGGACCTGGTACGTCCGCATCATGTTCGACGAGCTGCTCGACCCGAGCATCGAAGAGCTCATCCCGGTGCTGGACGATGACGATCAGCCGACCGGCCAGTTCATCGGCTCGCTCGCTGCGTCACAGCCGGTGACCCTGCGCTGCCAGGGCGTCGACGGCGCGATGTACGACGTCGACTACGACGGTTACTACTCGCCGTCGGGCAACAACGTCACGTGGCCGCTCGGCCCGTCCCTCGTCATCCGTCCGCTCGACCCGACGGTCGTGCCGGTCGCGAGCTCCTGCGAGGTCTCGATCAGGCCGAACGTCGTCAAGGACAAGCAGGGCAACTTCGTCCCGAGCGGCCAGTCCGGTCCGTTCCTGTTCCGCACGCAGCCGGTCACCGTGATCGATACGTTCCCGGCGGACGGTGCGGTCGTCGCGAGCGACTTCCTGTTCCTCAACGACTACGAGGTCATCTTCAACACGGCGATCGACCCGGACTCGTTCACGATCGGTGACGACGTCACGATCTCGCCCGTTCCGGCTGACCCGGACGAGACGGGAACGTACGCGGACGGCCCGCTGGGTTTCATCTTCACGCACTTCATCCCCGGGACCGAGTTCACCGTCACGTTCAACGAGAACGCGATGATCTCGGACATCTGTGGCAAGGAGACGCCGCTGCGCGTCGACGTCGGCACCGATAACGTGGTGACGTTCTCGACCCAGCCGTTCCGCCTCAACTCGATCACGCCGGCGCAGGGCACGGGCATCCTGCCGTCGCGCAAGATCCGCCTCGACTTCAATACCCCGGTCCTCGCGTCGAGCATCGACCCGGCCACCGAGATCACGGTCACCCCGGCGATCGCGAACCTGTCGCTCGCGACGCTTCCGGGAAGCGATCGCGGCACGGTCGTGGTGAACGGGCGCTACCAGCTCAACACCGAGTACACCTTCACGCTCAAGGCCGGCGCGACGGTTCGTGACATCTACGACTCGACCACGTTCACGGTCGAGGCCGACCAGACGGTCACGTTCACCACGGCGGGCATGATCGCGCTGACGGCGCAGTCGCCGGCCAACGCGGCGACCGTCACGAAGGCGACGGCGCTGTCGCCGGTCGCCGTCCGGCTGACCTTCAGCACGGAGGTCGACCCGACCTCGGTGACGCCGGACGAGTTCACGTTCACCACCGCGGCGGGCCAGCCCGTCCCCGGTGCGATCGTGCAGATCCCGATCCCGCCGGCCGCCGACAGCACGAGCATCACGTTCGGCACCGGCCTCGCGAGCCTCCCGGCCGGCGACTATGTCTTCACGTTCAAGGCCGGTGCGACCGTCACCGACTTCCTCGGCAACACGTACACCCAAGCTGCGGACCGGGTGATCCCGTTCACGGTTGCAGAGGCTTCGCCGCCCGGCGGCGGTGACGAGTTCCTCTGCCTCGGCCAGACCCCCAGCGCGGCGAACTGAAGGAGCCTTCCATGAACAAGCTATCCAAGGTCTTCATGGCGGCTGCGCTCTCGCTGGGTGCAGCATCGCTAATTACGCCGGCGGAGGTGTTCGCGCAGTCGAGCGCCACCGTCGGTAGCCTCCGCGGCGTGATCCGCGACAGGACGAACGGTGAGCCCGCGCTCGGTGCCACCGTCGTCGCGACCTCGCCGGCCCTCGTCGGCGAGCAGGTCGTGCTGACCGACGAAACCGGCCAGTACTTCCTCACGTCGCTCCAGCCGGGCGTCTATACGCTCACGATCTACTACGAGAACAAGACGTTCTCGCGCGGCAACGTCCTCGTCCAGCTGGGCAAGGAAGCCGTCGTCAACGTCACGGTCGACCCGAAGGCCGGCGCGGCCGTCGGCACGGGTGGCGGCGAGACCATCATCATCACCGGGAGCGCTCCCATCGTCGATCAGGGCTCGACGAAGACCGGCGTCACGATCACCGACGATTACACGCGGAACATCCCGACCGGCCGTACGTTCGGCGGGGTCGTCGGGAGCGCCGCCGGCGCGCAGGACGATCTCTACGGCATCTCGCTCTCCGGCGCGACGTCGGCCGAGAACGTGTACGTCGTCGAGGGTATCAACACGACGGACACTGCCTTCGGTGGGATCTCGTCGAACCTGCCGAACGAGTTCATCCAGGAGACCGAGGTCATCACGGGCGGTTACAACGCCGAGTTCGGCCGCGCGACCGGCGGCATCATCAACGTCGTCACCAAGTCGGGAAGTAACGAGTTCCGCGGCTCGGTGTTCGGTTACTACACGCCGGGCACGCTCGTGTCCGCCGCCGAGGTCATCCAGCGCGAGGGCAGCTCGATCGATACCGAGAGCAACCTCGACTATCGCTACGATGTCGGCGCCGAGGTCGGTGGTCCGATCATCAAGGACAAGCTGTGGTTCCACGTCGGGTTCAACCCGTCGTCCTCGAAGACCACGCTGACCCGCTCGGTGACGAGCCAGGTCGACGCGAACATGGACGGGATCCCGGATCTCGACCCGACGACCGGCTTCACGGAGCGCGAGACCGTCGCGCAGACGGACCTGACCACGTCGCTCAGCACGTACTTCTTCACCGGCAAGATCAACGGCGCGATCAACCAGAACAACCAGTTCCAGATCTCGGCGTTCGGTAACCCGCGCTCGGGTGACTTCGTCGCGGGCGTGCTCCGCAACCCGAACAACTCGATCATCGAACACGAGGACGGCGCGTACGATCTCGCCGCCAAGTGGACGTCGAAGTTCAACGAGGGCAAGACGCAGATCGACGCGGTCGTGGGCTTCCACCGCGGCTTCGACGCGGACCGGCCGGCGAACGCGTCGCAGAACGTGCCGTTCGCGCGCTACCAGTACGAGCGGTCGCTGTACGACTTCGAGGCGCTGGAGTCGCCGTTCGGCGACATCTCGGCCTGTCAGGACGGCGGCCCCAACGACCCGTACCCCATGATCCGGAACTGCCCGGTGACGTCGTACTCGACCCAGGGCCTCGACTTCCTCGAGGACCGCACGAACGACCGGACGTCGGCGGTCCTCGCGGTCACCCAGCGCGTCAAGGCCGCCGGCTACCACACGTTCAAGGCCGGCGTCGATATGGAGCTGGCGACGTACGACTCGCTTCGCGGCTACACGGGTGGCGCTCGCCTCTCGCGCGCCACGCCGAACGCCGCGGGCCAGTCCCGCTGGCAGATCCGCGAGTTGCTCTCGATCGTCCGTCCGCTCAACGATGACGAGAACCCCTCGAACATCGACCTGATGGAAGGCCAGACCCTGTGCGCCAATGACCGCGCGATCTGCGCGCCGGCCATCAACGGCATCGAGGCGAACACGAACAACACGAACCTCGCCGCGTTCATCCAGGACAGCTGGCAGATTCGCCCGAACCTGACGCTCAACGCGGGGCTCCGCTGGGAGCAGCAGACGGGCTACGTCGCCGAGGCGCTCCGGGGCAAGATCTCGCCGGAAGGCGAGGTCATCCCTGATGTTGCCTTCAAGCTGAAGAACCAGATCGCCCCGCGGATCGGCCTCATCTTCGATCCGACCCAGGAGGGTAAGTCGAAGCTGTTCGGTCACTGGGGTCGCTACTACGAGAACGTCCCGATGGACATCAACGTCCGCGCGTTCGGTGGCGAGATCACGAACTTCACCCAGGTGAACTTCAACCGCCGCACCCCGGACGCTCCGGGTTACGACCCGAACTGCGACGTCGACTTCTCCGCGGCGGATGCGAGCCGGAACCTCTACACCGTGCTGAACCAGTGCGCGGACCGCGCCCCGCAGGCGCTCCTCGGCGGCGGTACCGAGTTCGTGTCGCCGGGCCTCAAGGGCCAGTACACCCAGGAGCTCGTGTTCGGCGCCGAGTACGAGATCTTCGGCGACCTCACCGTCGGTGCCAACTACATCCATCGCTCCGTGCCGGTCGTCATCGAGGACGTCTCGACCGATGGTGGCAACCACTATCTGATCACCAACCCGGGGCAGGACTTCAGCGATGAGGCTGCCAAGCTCCAGGCCGAGGCGGATCGGCTGCTCGCTTCTGGTGACCCGGACGAGATGGCGCTCGGTGAGCTCTACGCGAGTCGCGCGGAGCAGCTGGCGTATGTCGGTCGCTTCGATAAGCCCGTTCGTAACTACGACGCGCTCCAGCTCACGGCTCGCCAGCGTGCGACGCGCAACTCGCTCGTCCAGGCGTCGTACACGTACTCGCAGTCGAAGGGTAACTACCCCGGTCTGTTCTCGACGGAGACCGGTCAGCTCGACCCGAACCTGACGTCGCTCTATGACCTCCCGGACCTCATGGCGAACCGCTATGGCCCGATGGGTCTCGATCGCCCGCACAACCTGAAGGTCGACGGGTTCTACCTGTTCGACTTCAAGAAGGCGGGTCAGCTCACGACCGGTGTCAGCTTCCGCGCGCAGTCGGGTATCGCCCACAACGCGCTCGCGTCGCACCCGGTCTACGGCACGGACGAGGCGTACCTGCTGCCGCGTGGCGCTCTCGAGCGCTCGCCGGTCACGTCGCAGACCGACGTTCACCTGAGCTACGGCTACCAGTTCAGCAAGAACACCCGCCTCGAGGGCTTCGTCCGGCTGTTCAACCTGTTCAACCAGCAGGAAGAGCTCGACGTCGACGAGCGCTACACGCTCGACAACGCGGTGCCGGTCGTGGGTGGTGACATCAGCGATCTGCAGCACGTCAAGGCGAGCGATCCAGGCACCGGTCTCGAGACCAACACGACCGTCCTCCCGAACAAGAACTTCGGCCAGCTCAATGCTCGCCAGTCGCCGCGACTGGTCCAGCTCGGCATGCGCCTGACGTTCTAAGTCGGCTGACAGTCGTCCCGACCCCGAGCTTGGGTCGCAGGCCCGCCCATCCAGGCGGGCCTGTTCTTTTGGGTAGTTGCGTGCCGCCGGGTGGGCGCGGCAGGCCCTACAAGAATCCGTAGATCGTCTCGTGATCGCGGAGCGTTCAAAGCTCCCATGGACATCCGGTTCGGAGATCACGCGTCGTTCCACAAGGCGGCTGCCGGCATGGTCGGCGGCTCCCTGGCTGCCGGGCTCGCGCTCGGTCCGGTCACCCCGCTGGCGCCGCTCGTCGGTGGGCTCGTCGGGATGGCGCTCGGCGCCTCCTGGGCCTACGGGCGACCGGTCGGACGCGTGCTCGCGGTCGCCGCGGCGACGGTGCCGCTGTTCGTGATGCCAGCGAGCTGGAGCGCGATGGCGGTGGTCGCAGCGCTGATGGGGATGGGCCTCGCGATCGGCGGGAGGACGGCGAACCCCGGTGCGCTCGTCGCGGTCCGTGGTGCACTCGGCGTGGCGCTCGCGGCAGCGACGACGATGCTCGCCATGTGGTGCGCGCTCCGTGTGCTGGGCGCGCGCGAGACGGCGGCCTGGCCGTTGTGGGCGACGAACGCCGCGGCGGCCGCATCGATGGGCATGGTCGGCATCCTCGCGATGCTGCCGCGCCACCTCAAGGTGGCCCTCGATCCCGTGCAGGCGGCGGTGCGGGGCCTGCCCGCGAACCTCGATCCCGAGGTCCGCAGCTTGTGTGACCGCTCGGTCGCGATCTGGACGTCGGCCAAGGATCGGATCGCCGACGACGCCGGCCGTAGCCTGGTGCGCGATGGCGTCGTCAAGACCCTCGAGGTCGCGGTCAAGAGTGCCGCGGTCGAGGTCACGGGCGCGAGCGATGCCGACCTCGCCCAGCGGATGGCGGATCTCGATCAGCGGATCACGATCGCGACCGATGACGAGGTCCGCACGCAGTACCAGTCGGCGCGCGCCGCGCTCGCCGATCAGCGCCGCTACCGCGAGCACATCGGCAAGGGCCGCGAGCGGCTCGTCGCGCGCATGCACAACCACGTCGCGGCGCTCGAGAAGTTCCAGCTCGCTGCGACGGGCCTCGAGGCTGCGCGCGCCGCGACCGCGGGGGCGACGGCGGTGCAGCAGCTCGAGGAGCTCTCGCACGACGTCGCCGCGAGCGGCGAGGCCCTCGCGGAGATCGAGCTCGGCGAGCGCACCCTGGCGATCCCGGCGAGGCCGGCGACCTCCACCGACACCGCGACCGATGTCACGGACGGCGCCGCCGCCCCCGCTGCCAGCACCTGAGGTTCCCGCGGCGATCTGGTACCCTCGGTCCCTTGAGGAGGAGACCTATGCGTTCGCCTGTCCGGATCCTGTTCGCCATCCTGTGTGCGGTCG
Source organism: Myxococcota bacterium (assembly GCA_030857245.1). GTDB lineage: Bacteria > Myxococcota_A > Polyangia > Haliangiales > Haliangiaceae > JABFXX01. The sequence goes on along the minus strand of JALZOI010000031.1, from coordinate 1,686 downwards.
TGGTGTCGACGTCGTCGGCCGCGGTCGCGGTCGCCGATAGCGAAGGCGATGCGCACTACAAGCAGGGCCTCGCCTACAAGCAGCAGGGCAAGACCGTCGAGGCGATCGCCTCGCTCGAGAAGGCGGTCTCCGCGAACCCGCGCCATGGCATGGCGTGGGCCTCGCTCGGCCACCTCTACAAGAAGCAGGACAACGTCCCGAAGGCGGTCACCGCGTACGAGAACGCGACGGCCGTGATCAAGAAGGACAAGGTCCTGTGGGCCAACCTCGGGATGGCCTACTACCGCAACAAGCAGGTCGACAAGGCCATCGAGGCGCTGGTCATCGCGTGCCGGCTCGACCCGAAGGACGCCGAGATCCGCGGCAACCTCGGCACCGTGCGCCGCCAGAAGGGCGACGTCGCGGGCGCGATCGTCGACCTCGAGATGGCGACGAAGCTGAAGCCCGACGAGGCGAACTATCACAACAACCTCGGCGTCGCGTATCGGGTGGCGAAGCGTGACGACGACGCGATCAAGTCGTTCAAGAAGGCGATCGAGCTCTCGCCGAACGACCCGGGCTTCCACTTCAACATCGCGGTCGCGTACCGCCGCAAGAGCGCCGAGAACCCGGACCTGCTGTCCGAGGCGATCAAGGCCTACGAGCGCGCGACCGAGCTCGACCCCGGCAACGCCGAGGGCTGGTTCGACCTCGGGTTCATGTACAAGACCGATCACCAGAACGAGAAGGCGATCGTCGCGTTCCAGAAGTACCTCGAGATCAACAAGGGCAAGGACTCCGAGGGCGCGAAGCGGATCGAGGACGAGCTCAGCGGGCTCGGCGGCAAGGTCGAGAAGAAGTCGACCAAGGGCACGCCGAAGAAGCCCGCTCCGAAGAAGTGACCGCGGCGCGCTGGGTCGCCGCCGCGAGCGTGGGCGTCCCGCGTGCCGCCTCGGAGATGTTCTGGCGCAGGTTCGCGGACGCTCCCCGGCCTGGCACCGATGTACGTCCAGGTCGCTGCCCGCGTCGAGGTTGGGCGCCTCCAGGGCCGGTGGTAGGGTGGGTCAATGCGGATCAGCTGGCTGTCGGCAGACCACATCGCCGCGGCAAGGCAGGCGCTGACTGACGGTGGCGCCTCCTGGGACAGCCACTTCGCGCCGGACTTCCAGCCCCCGGCGATCCCGACGGGCGTGGGCATCCCCGACTGGGATCACGTCACCGAACACGTCGCCCGGGCGGAGCGGGTGTCTGCGATGGTCCGCGAGCGCGGGCTCGCGGCGGCGCGCGCTCGGTTCGCCGCCAGCCCGCACGCCATCGAGGCCGCGACGCTGGCGGCGGCGACGTATGAAGGCGGCGAGCTCGGGCTCGATCAGGTGATCGAGGTCCTGCGCTGCGACGTCGATCGCTACGTGTTCTACGGACCGTTCCTCGAGCTCATGGTCTCGCTCGGGCGCGGTCAGGACCGGATCGTGGAGACGTACGAGGAGTTCGCGCTCGCGTATGCGCGCGCGCTCGCGGTGGTGCCGCACGGCTCCGACCGGATCGGGGCGATGCGCGATGGACTCGCCGACTTCTACGTCGCGGCCGGTCGCATCGATCAGGCCGAGGCCCTGTTCGAGCGCCGGCACGACGAGGACCGGGGCGACGTCGCGGTGGCGCTGTCGGCAAGCCGCGCGTTCCTCGCGGCGGGCTCGGTCAGCCACGCGG
>JALZOI010000994.1 GCA_030857245.1 Myxococcota bacterium | reverse complement strand
CGCGTGCGCCACGAGACCTTCGCGCGTCGACGGGCAGCGCGTCACGGTCGCGTTGCCCGCCGGCGAAGAGACCGTACGCGCGAGCTGGCTCGCGACGCCGCGTGAGCCGCGAGCGGTGCTCCGTCAGCGGGTGCGCAGGCCGGCGGCGAGGGCCTCGCGGAACTGGCTCGCGGTGTGAGTCAGCCACGCGAGTTGCTCGAGCAGCGCCGTGGGCTCCGCGAAGGTCCCGAGCACGACGAGGTCCTCCGCGGCGCCGTCGATCGTGACCCGTCGCGCGCCGCCGAGGAGCTGCAGGAAGCCCGCGCGTGAGATGCCGGCCTGCCGACCGCCGAGCGTGCCCGAGTGCGCCACCCAGATCCGGTCCTCGCGATCGCGGAGGAAGCGCGCGCGTGGCCGCGACGAGCCGGGCTCGAGCGCGAGGTTGAGCTGCACGCTCGGCCACAGGTTGCGACGCCCGACCGGATCCCCGGGCCCGAAGGCGTTGCGATACCGGTTCGGCAGCTCGTGCGCGGCGAGCCAGATGTCGAGCGGCGGCAGGTAGAGCGCCTCGACCGGGCCCTCGTGGAGCCGGATCAGCGAGCTGCGAGCACCGTGCGCACGGAACAGTCGTCCGACCTCGCGGTTGACCCGCGCATGCTCGCGCCGCGAGCGCAGTGCATGGAACTGTCCCGGGATCCGCCGTGCCACGGTGCGCAGTAGCACGCCGGCGGGGGGACGGCCGGCGCCCTTACCTTTGGCCGAATGAATATTCGGTCGCAATCCGGCTGGTTGCGGATCACCGCCGATTCTGCCGTTGACGCGGCAGCCGACGCCTTGCTATCTGCTCCGTGCTTACCGAATGAACGTTCAATCACAATCTAGCACGACACCCAGGAGCTACCCGCCATGTTGACCCATTCCGTGCTCGCCACGCTCGCCGCCTTCTCCGCCTGCACCGACCTGCCCGTGCCCGTCGGTGACATCACGAGCCCACAGGCCTGGGGCGACGCCTTCCTCGCCAAGTACGCCGAGGAGCGCGTGATCGGTGAGCTCGAGCCAGGGCCGCCGCCGCTGGCGCAGCCGCGGACGGTGCTCCTGATCACCGGCGTCACGATCCCGGCGGTGTGGTTCGATCCGATCGTCGCGCGCCTCGAGCGCGATGGCTTCCGACCCGTCGTCTACGAGCCGCCGGATCTGCTGAGCGGCGATCTGTTCGAGCATTCGCACGCCCTCGCGGCCGTCGTCGAGCGCGTCCGCGCGGAGAGCGGCGAGGACAAGATCGACATCCTCGCCGAGTGCACCGGCGGGCTGATCGCGCGCCACTACATCCAGGCACTCGGCGGCGATCAGTACGTGTCGCGGCTCGTGACGTTCATCTCGCCCCAGCGCGGGCTACCGAAGGCGTCCCTCGCGGCCGGCATCGTCGGCTGGCCGGCCCTCGATGATCTGACGCCGGGCAGCGAGTTCCTCGAGACCGTGAACAGCGCGCCGCTGCCCGCGGCCGTCGCGGTCACCTCGATCTACACGTGCACCGACGAGTACATCCAGCCCTACAAGACCTCGATCATCCCCGGCGCCACGAACATCGGGCTGTGCGACGGCTTCGTCGGGCACTTCCAGTTCTTCTACGACCCGGCGATCTACCTCGTGATGCACGGCGCCCTGGTCGCGCCGGTCGCCGCGGATCCAGACGGGCCGGCCGACGGTGATCCGGCGGCTCCAGCGTCGCCTACCGACGGCGGCGGATGTGCGGTCGGTGGGGGCTCGACCGGTGGTGCGGGCCTGCTCGCGCTTGGCGCGCTGCTCGTACGCCTGCGCCGCCGCCGGTCATGAGGCGGAGCCGCACCGACCGGCGGCGAGCCAGCTGTAGATCGTGCACTGACGTCGTGCGTTGGCATGGCCGACGTTCCGTCGCGTCGAAGGACCCCTTGCAGCTCTCCCTCCTCAGCAAGTCGCTCGTGGCCGCCGCGCTCGCGCTCGGCCCTCCGGGCGTCGTGGCGACTGCCTTCGCCGCGCCGCCCGCCGCCCCTCCCGCCGCGCTGGCGACCACACCGAGCACGCGCTGGCACTTCGTGCAGCTCGACAAGCTCCTCGCGAAGCTCGTGCCTGCGCCAGCGGACAGCGTGGGTCTCTACGTGTGGACCCCCAAGGGGCCCCAGGCCCTGCGGGGCGCGGAGTTCCGGACCGCGTGCCCGCGCACGACCGCGAGCTGCCGGGCCGCGCTCACGCAGTCGCCCCCGCGGAACCAGCGCCTCCTCTCGCTCTCCGCGGCCGGCGCCGTGCAGTGG
>JALZOI010000993.1 GCA_030857245.1 Myxococcota bacterium | reverse complement strand
GCATGGGCAAGCGACAGGTCGTTCGACATTGGCGGCAGTGGACCGAGGAGCAGGCGCGGGGAGCTCTCGAGGAGCTCGCCGCGAGCGGCGAGAGTGATGCGGCGTTCGCGCGGCGTAAGGCGATCTCCACGCGGCGCCTGGCCTACTGGAGGAAGCGGCTGCCCGAGGCGACGACGACGGAGTTCGTCGCCGTCACGCTGCCGGCGGCGATCACGACCAGGCGGATCGAGATCTCCGCGGGTGGCGTGGTCGTTCGCGTCGGGGAGGATCTCGACGTCGACCACGTCGCGCGCCTCGTCGCCGCGATCGGGCGGCGGGTGGGCAGGTGCTGACGCTGCCACCGGGAGCCCGGGTGTTCGTTGCGACTGCCCGCGTCGACGGACGCAAGGGCATCGACGGACTCTCGGTACTCGTTCGCTCGCAGTTCGCGGAGGACCCGCTCTCGGGGACGATGTTCGTGTTCTTCTCGCGCCGCGCCGATCGAGTGCGCGTTCTCTACTGGGACCGCGACGGGTACGTACTCATCACGAAGAGGCTCGAGAAGGGCACCTACCGGCTTCCTTGGCACGCCGAGCGGGGACGCGTCGTGATCGAGGCCGCGGAGCTGCTCCTTGTGCTCGAGGGCATCGAGCTTCGGGGAGCCCGCCGGCGCGCGCGGTGGTCACCGTCTTCGGCTGTGCGGGCTGTACCCACTTTGTGAGATCAATCTTCGCCGCCGCGATCGAATTCGCTTTCCATGTCTCGCGCGGTCCGGCAGAGATGATTCACCGTGTCCTCTGCGAGCGAGAAGCCTCCGGCGATCACGAGCCCGACCGCCCCCGATCTCGGGGCGGTCGAGAAGTTCATCGCCGACATGATCGCAAAGGGCGCCGTGGCGGCGCTTGTGACCGCGATCGTCGCGCTGCTCGTGAGGATGCGCGACCTCAACACGGAGCTCATGGGCAAGCTCGCGAGCAAGTCCCGCAAGCATCCGCCCAATGAGGCGATGCGGCGGCTGCAGATGGAGCTGCCGCTTCTCTGGGCGACGCCGGCCAATGACGCCAAGTCCGCAGTCCCAGAGCGGAAGCGCAAGAAGCGCGGCGCCAAGCGGCCCACTCCGCACGGCCGTCCCCAGCTGCCGGAGCACCTGCCGCGCGTACCCAACATCCTCCTGGTTCCCGCTGCCGAGCGCATCTGCCCGCGCTGCGACATCGAGGTGAAGACGATCTGCATCAAGACGACGGCGGAGAAGCTCGACATCAGACCCTCGCAGTTCATCGTCTCGCAGACGCAGGTCGAGACGTGCGCCTGCCCGCGGTGTCACCAGCACATCGTGACGGCGCCCACGCCGGACGAGGTCGTCGATCGCGGCATCCTCGGCGACGAGCTCCTCGTGCAGGCGCTCGTCGACCATTACGAGGACGCGGTGCCGTGGGAGCGCATGGAGCGAAACGCACGGCAGGAGGGCGTGCCTCTTGCCGCCAACACGCTCGCGTCATCCGTCGGACGTATGATCGATCTTTTCGATCCGGTCGTGCGTCACATTCGCGAGGCCTGCCTGTCGTCGAGCTTCACAGCCCTCGACGCCACGCGCATGCCGGTGCTTGACCCGCTCCACCCGCTCGGCATCAAGAACGGCGCGCTCTGGCTCATCGAGGGCGACCACCGCTACGCCTGCTTTCTCTACGCGCCGAGCGCGCACGCCAGCCATCTCAAAGCGTTCTTCGATGGGCGCACCCTCCGCAGCGTCATGTGCGACGGCTCGCCCACCAACAACTGCGTCGAGAAGGAGGCCCGCGGACATCGCGGCGGGTGCAACGCGCATGGCCGGCGCGGTCTCGTCGAGGCGCTCCGTCGCGGCGACGCGCGCGCTGTCGAGGGACTCGAGCTCTACGGGAAGATCTTCCACGCCGACGCCGAGTCCAAACGTCTGGGCGAGAGCATCCAGCAGCGCTTCGAGCGGCGCGTTCGCGAGAGCGCGCCGATCATGGCCGAGCTCCGGGCCTGGGTCGACAGGCGCCGCCGCGACGTCGAGCCGAAGAGCGTGCTCGGGCAAGCTCTCGGATACCTCGACCGTCAATGGCCCCGCCTCTCCGCGTTCTTGCGCGACCCGCTGATGGAGCTCACCAACAACGAGGTGGAGAGCGGCCTTCGGACCTGGGTGCTCGATCGCAAGACGTGGCTCTTCGTCGGCCACGAGGCCAGCGCTCGGCGCGCCGCCGACGCGCTGACGATCCTCAGGACATGCAAGAAGATGGGGAACAACGCGCGCGCTTACCTGCGCGACA
>JALZOI010000992.1 GCA_030857245.1 Myxococcota bacterium | reverse complement strand
GGCTCACGGCGTGGCCTTGCCGGCGCGGCGAGCGGCGACCGTGACCATGTCCTTGTCGCCGCGGCCCGAGAGGCCGACGACGATCGTCCCGGTCGGGCCGACGGTGGCGGCCACCTCGTCGAGCGCCGCGATCGCGTGCGCCGTCTCGAGCGCGCACAGGATGCCTTCGGTGCGAGCGAGGCGCTCGAGCGCGGTGAGGGCCTCGGCGACGGTGCGGGCGACGTAGGTGGCGCGGCCGGCGTCCTTCCACATCGCGTGCTCGGGGCCGACGCCCGGATAGTCGAGGCCAGCGCTGATCGAGTGCGCGTGCGCGATCTGGCCGTCGGGCTCGACGAGCACGTAGCTCTTGCTGCCGTGGAGCACGCCGACGCGCCCCGCGCCGAGCGTCGCGGCGTGGCGCCCCGAGGCGACGCCCTCGCCCGCCGCCTCGACGCCGACGAGCCGCACGCTCGCGTCCTCGACGAACGGCGCGAACAGCCCGCCCGCATTCGAGCCGCCGCCGACACAGGCGACGCACGCGTCCGGCAGCCGGCCGGTCGCCTCGAGGATCTGCGCGCGCGTCTCGCGGCCGATCACCGACTGGAGATCGCGGACCATCCACGGATACGGGTGCGGCCCGGCGACGGAGCCGATCAAGTAGAAGGTGTCGCCGACGTTGGTGACCCAGTCGCGCAGCGCCTCGTTCATCGCGTCCTTCAGCGTGCGCGTCCCGCTCGCGACGGCGTGGACCTGCGCCCCGAGCAGCTTCATGCGCTCGACATTGAGCGACTGCCGCACGACGTCCTCGGCGCCCATGTAGATCTCGCAGGGCAGCCCGAACAGCGCGGCGACCGTCGCGGTGGCGACGCCGTGCTGCCCCGCGCCGGTCTCGGCGATCAGCCGTCGCTTGCCCATCCGCCGCGCGAGCACGGCCTGGCCGATGCAGTTGTTGATCTTGTGCGCGCCGGTGTGGTTGAGGTCCTCGCGCTTGAGGTAGACCGCCACGCCGACCTCGGCCGACAGCCGCTGCGCGTGATAGAGCCGCGACGGCCGGCCGACGTAGCCCGCGAGCAGCCCGTCGACCTCCGACCAGAAGCGGTCATCGTCGCGCGCGGCGCGCCACGCGGCCTCGAGCTCGCCGATCGCGGGCATCAGCGTCTCGGCGACATACTGGCCCCCGAACGCGCCGAACCGACCGCGCTCGGGGATGGGAAGCCTCGCGATCTCCTCGCGCGTAGACATCAGATCTTCGGGTACCACGGCCCGGCCAGCGGCGCTGGTGGTTGGGCCGAGGTTCCGCTAGTCGATCACCTCGAGGTCGGGCGCGGGCACGAGCGGGCGCAAGCAAGCGAGCACGATCACGGAGATGATCGGGAACAGCGCGCCGCAGAGCAGCCAGCCTCCGACGTTGCGGCGCTTGGCCGAGGCGATGGCGGCCGAGCTCAGGGCGCCGAGCATGATGATCACGAGCGTGGTTGAAGTCATCGAGCAGTCCTCCTGGCGGAGGCTTTCGACCGCCGTGCGCCCGGGTTGCGCAGAAAGTTCGAGCAACCCGAGCCGCCACGTCGTTGGGTGCGATCGGTGTATGAACGGGCATGCGACACGCGTGGCTGGTGGTCTTGCTCTCGCTCGCCGCGTCCGCGCATGCCGACGAGCCGGCGCCGCCGCCGCCGCTGCAGCTGCAGCCGCAGCTCCAGGTCGATGGCGGACTGTCGGTGATCGGGCCGGCCTACGAGCAGCCGGTGGCGCGCCAGCTCGCGATCGCCGTCGAGCTCTTCGTGTTCGGGACGTACTTCCTGCCGTGGTTCGACGCCGGTGACGAGGTCCGCGGCGTCGGGTTCGGCGTGCGGCCGACCTGGTTCGCCCGGGAGAGTGGCCGCGGGCTCTACGTCGCGCCGTACTTCCGCGGCGTCACCGTCGCGACCGATTCGATCACCGGCGGCGAGGGCATCGGCTTCACGACCGGCGTCTTCGTGGGCTGGGCCTTCGGGCTGACGCCGACCCTCGACCTGCGGATCGGCGCGGGCGCGCAGTACCTCCACTTCCATGTCGACGACGCGGCCGGAAGCAAGCGCTCCACGGAGACGCCGTTCCTCGCGCTCGACGCCGTGCTCGGCTACCGGCTGTAGCCGACGGCGTGGCGCTCGTCAGGCGCCGCGCGCGGCGGCCACGAACGCGGCGAGCTTGCCGGCATCCTTGATGCCGGGGCCCTGCTCGACGCCGCTCGCGACGTCGACCGCCCACGGCTGAACCGCGGCGATCGCGGCCGCGACGTTCGCCGGGGTCAGGC
>JALZOI010000030.1 GCA_030857245.1 Myxococcota bacterium | reverse complement strand
CGCCCTCGCCGCCGCGCGCGACGCCGCCGCACGCCCGGTCCTGATCGAGCAGCTCGCCGCGGTGACGCTGCGCGCGCGGGCGGCCTCCGCGCTCCGCCAGCTCGATCCCTCCCTCGATCCCGCGCCGTACCTGCCGGCGCTCGTGCGCGAGCTCGCGACGCCCAAGGACACCGATCAGATCGAGACGGCGGAGGCGATCCTGCTGCTGGCCGGCGACGCGAGCTGGTCGAGGTACGAGTGACGGCCCGCCTGGTCCGCAACCTCCGCCTGTTCTATGCGTTCCGGCTCCTCGCGACGAGCTACCTGTTCGTCCCGATCTTCATGCTGTTCCAGGCCGAGCGGGGCCTGACCTTCTTCGAACGGCTCGCCCTCGGCGGCATCTACAGCGCGGTGGTGATCCTCGTCGAGGTGCCGACCGGCGTGTTCGCCGATCGCCTCGGACGCCGGCGCTCGATGATGTACGGCGGCGTGGCGATGGTCGCGTCGTGCTTGCTCGCCTCGCGGGCCGACGGCTTCGCCGAGTTCGCGGTCGCCGAGTCGCTCGCCGCGCTCGCGATGGCGCTGTGCTCGGGCGCGGACTCCGCGTACCTCTACGACCTGCTCGCCGCGCACGACCGCGCGCACGAGTACCCGCGCCGCGAATCCGCCGCGAGTGCGTGGCACCTGCTCGGCAGCGCGGTCGCGTTCGCCGGGGGCGGGCTGCTCGCGCAGGTCCACCTCGCGCTGCCGTACTTCGTGACCGCTGGCGTCGCCGCGGTCTCGGTCGGGTTCGCGTGGCTGCTCGACGAGGAGCGGGTCGCGCGCTCGGTGCCTGTCCCGGCGGCGCTGCGGACCTGGTGGCAGCAGACGATCGCGGCGATCTCCGAGGTCGGGCGCAACGGCCGGCTGGCGTGGCTCGTCGGTTACTCCGCGGTCGTGTTCGCGCTGCTGCGCGCGACGATCTACGTCTACCAGCCCTACCTCGCGGAGCGCGGCCTCGGCACGCTCGCCATCGGCCTGCTGTTCGCGGGCGTCTACCTGATCGCGTCGCTCGTGGCCTATCGCACGTACCAGCTGCGCGCGCGGATCGGCGAGGACCGCCTGCTGTGGGGCCTGCTCGCCGTGCTCGCGATCAGCTTCGTCGGGCTCGCGGGCGCCGGCAATGGGCCGTGGATGCTGGCGCTGCTGCTCGTGCAGGCGGTCGCCAACGGCATCTACTCGCCGCTCACCAAGCCGCTGCTCAACGCCGAGATCACCGACTCGCGCAGCCGGGCGGCGGTGCTCTCGGTCGAGTCGATGGCCCGGCGGGCGGCGATGGGCGTGTTCGCGCCGCTCGTCGGGCTCTACGGCGAGGCCGACGTCATGCTGCTGTGCGGCGCGGTCGGCGTGGGGGGCTTCGTCCTGCTCGCGGTGGCCCGCCTGCGGCTGCGGCGCGCGACGACGCCTGCGACGCTGGCCGGGAAGTTGACGGGGGAACTCGCTGGATCTTCAGCAGAAACCTAGCGATTGACAGGCCTGGCCCGGCAGCCCAGACTGCCCCGCTTTCATGGCCACCCGTCGTCCGTCCGCTTCCGAGGTTACTGCCCCCGCCGGGCAGCGCATCTACTTCGTGTCGCTCGGGTGTCCGAAGAACCAGGTCGACACCGAGCTGATGCTCGGCCAGGTCCAGGCCGCCGGGCACTCGCTGGTCGACGCCCCCGAGGGCGCCGACGTGATCGTGGTCAACACGTGCGCCTTCATCGACGCGGCGAAAGAAGAGAGCGTCGACACCATCCTCGAGATGGTCGAGCACAAGAAGGCCGCGCACGGGAAGCTGGTCGTGACCGGCTGCCTCGCGCAGCGCTACTCCGACGAGCTCGCGAAGGACATCCCGGAGATCGATCACATCCTCGGCTCGGCGGACTTCCAGACGATCGCGAAGGCGCTGGCACCGGCGCCCGCCCTCAAGCTGCCGTCGGGCAAGGCCAAGGCGCGCAAGCCGCTGCCGGTCATCCAGGTCTCCGAGACCCCGGCGTACATCTACGATCACGAGGCGCCGCGCGTGCGGATCGGCGCGCGTCACAGCGCCTACGTCAAGGTCGCCGAGGGCTGCGATCGGCCGTGCTCGTTCTGCATCATCCCGAAGCTGCGCGGCCCGCAGCGCAGCCGCCGGATCGACGACATCGTCGCCGAGGCCCGCACGCTCGCCGCCGAGGGCGTCCTCGAGATCAACCTGATCGCGCAGGACCTCACGCGCTACGGCTGGGACCAGGGCACGTCGCCCGAGGCGCGGCAGACCCTCGCGCAGCTGCTCCGCGAGCTCGGCACGATCGACGATCTCGAGTGGATCCGCCTCCACTACACGTTCCCGAGCGCGTTCGATGACGATCTGATCGATGCGATCGCGAGCACGCCGAAGGTCGTCAAGTACATCGACGTCCCGCTCCAGCACATCAGCGACCCGATGCTCAAGCGGATGCGGCGCGGCCACTCGAGCCGCGTCACCCGCGAGCTCGTCCAGAAGCTGCGCGCGCGGATCGACGACGTCGTGCTGCGCACCACGTTCATCGTCGGTCACCCCGGCGAGACGCCCGCGGAGTTCGACGAGCTCTGCGCGTTCGTCGCGGAGTCGAAGTTCGACCGCGCCGGCGCCTTCACGTACTCGATCGAGCCGGGCACCACGTCCGCGATGCTGCCGAACCGCGTCGACGCTGACGTCATGGCGGAGCGCCAGCAGACCCTCATGGAGATCCAGCGCACGATCAGCCGGGCGCGCCACGAGGCGATGGTCGGCCGGGAGCTGACGGTGCTCGTCGAGGGGGTGTCGTCGGAGTCCGAGTATCTCCTCGAGGGCCGCTGGTACGGTCAGGCGCCCGGCATCGACGGCGTCACGTACCTCGCGAACGGCCAGGTCCCGGCCGGCTCGCTCGTGCGCGCGCGCGTGACCCAGGCCAGCGACTACGATCTCGCGGCGACGCTCGAGCTCTGACGAGGTCGCGCGGTCACTCGTCGATGCGCTGGCCGAACCACAGCGCGACGGCCGGCTCGTCCTCCGGCTTGCAGAACACGTAGACGTGATCACCAGGCTCGAGGCGGACGCCGCCGCGCGGTGACACGAGGTGGCTGCCGCGGACGATCATCATGATCGCAGCCTCGTCGGGGAACGGCACGTCGGCGATCGTGACCCCGGCGACGGCCGCGCGGGGATCGATATGATAGCAGGCGACCTGCGCATCGTGCGGCCGCATCGACGCGATCTCGATGGTCGCCTCGGGTGGCGGCGGCGCGGGCTCGGCCAGCCCGACGAGCCGCGTCGCCCTGCGGACCGTACCCGCCTGGACGAGCACGCTGACGACGACCACGAAGAACACGATGTTGAACAGCCGCTCCGCTCCCGGCACGCCGACGAGCACCGGATACGTCACGAGCACGATCGGCACGGCGCCGCGCAACCCGACCCACCCGATGTAGCCGATCTCGCGGGCGGGATACCGAAACGGTACGAGGCAGAGCGCGACCGCGACCGGGCGGGCCACCAGCACGAGGACGGCCGCGATCGCGAGCGCGACCGGCGCGATCGCGCCGAGCTCCGACGGGAACACGAGCAAGCCGAGCGTGAGGAACAGGATGATCTGCGACGACCACGCCAGGAAGTCGTGCACGCGCCGGAGGCCCATGCGGTCCGGCAACCTGCGATCGCCGAGGACGAGGCCGCAGACATAGACCGCGAGGAAGCCGCTGCCGAGCGCGAGCGTGGCGCCGCCGTAGGCGATGGCCGCGCTGCCGGTCGTGACCACCGGGAGCAGGCCCGCGGCGGTGGGCGGCAACTTCAGCAGGAGCTGCCGGCACCCGAGGCCGGCGAGGAGACCGACGGCCGTGCCGACCACGAGCTGGACCGGGATCTGCCACGCGAGCGTGAGCGGCGCGAGCTGGGCCGATGCGGCGTACTCGACCATCGCGGCGGTCAGGATCACGGCCATCGGATCGTTGAGCCCCGATTCGAGCTCGATCGTCGCGCCGACGCGCTGCTGCAGGTTGATGCCGCTGGTCCGCAGCACCGAGAACACCGCCGCCGCATCCGTCGACGAGACGACGGCGGCGAGCAGCAAGGCCTCGGTCCACGCGAGCCCGAGCAGGCGCGCCGCTCCGGCGAGGATCGCGGCCGTGATGAGCACGCCAACGGTGGCGAGCGTGATCGCCGGACGCAGGTGCGAGCGCACCCGGTGGAACCGTGTCGACAGGCCGCCATCGAACAGGATCAGCACGAGCGCGACGGTGCCGATGCGGTACGCGAGCACGTGATCGTCGAAGTGAATGCCGATGACCCCCTCGGAGCCCGCGAGCATGCCGACGCCGAGGAACAGCAGGGCGAGCGGGATCAGGCCGCGGCGGCTCGCCCGCGTCGCCATCGCGGCGACCGCGATCAGCACCCCGCCGAGGAAGATCGCGAGCGCGAGGCTGGCTGGCTCGTCTGATCCCATGGCGCGGGTCGTCCGGACCCGGCGCTCAGCGCGGGCACGCCTCGGGGGCCTTCGGCCGCCGGCGCTTGGTGCGCTCGAGCAGCCGTTCGTAGGACGCCAGCAGCGGCTGCGCGCTGACGCCGTGGATCACCACGCTGATCGCGATCACCGAGATCGTGAGCCCGACGAGCTCGCGCGCGGTGCCCCCGCTGACGCCGTGGCTGAGCGCATAGCCGAGGTAGTAGAGGCTGCCGATGCCGCGGATCCCGAACCAGCCCATCAGCCAGCGCTGGCGCATCGTCGTCGGGGTGGGGAGCAGCGCGAGGTGGACGGCGAGCGGGCGGATCACGCAGAACAGCACCCCCGCGAGCACGAGGGCGCGCGAATCCCAGTGCTGGTACAGCGCCACGCCGACCACCACGATCAGCCCGACCTCGACGAGCCGCTCGATCGTGTCCCCGAACGACAGGGTCTCGGACACCAGCACGCCCGCCGCCACCGCGGGCTCCTCGAGCGCCTTCTCGTCGACGTTCGCGGGGACCAGCTCCTCGGCCGGCGGGTGCTCGTCGTCGTTGTGCCGCGTCTCGGGATGGGGGTGTAGCCCGACGGCGTGGAGCTCGGCGCCGCGCAGGCCGATGCCGGCGGCGAACACCGAGAGAAAGCCCCACGCGCCGATCGCCTCGGCGGCGACGTAGGCCACGCCGATCAGCGCGAGCGCGAGCAGATCGCTCGGCGCCGTGGTGTCGCGCTGGATGGTGCGCAGATGGATGGCGAAGCGGCCGATCGACTTGCCGAGGAAAAACCCGAGGGTGAGCGCGGCCGGGACGGCCCACAGCAGGCGATGCGCGGCCCACTCGAAGAGCCAGGTGCCGCCGCCGTCGTGCGCCGCCCACCCGAGTCCGAGCACGACGAAGGGGAAGGCCGTGCCGTCGTTGAGGCCCGCCTCGCCGCTCAGGCCATAGCGCATGCGATCGCAGTCAGCGGCGTCGCTGACCGTGACCGCACCTGCGAGCACCGGATCGGTGGGGGCGAGGATCGCGCCGAGCAGCAACGCCGCGGCGACCGGCAGCCCGAGCGCGAAGTGGGCGAGCAGCGCGATGCCGGCGACCGACATCAGCATCACCGGCCCCGCGAGCAGCAGGGCCGCGTGCCATGCCGGATCTCGCCACCGCAGCCGGAGCCGCAGGCCGCCGACGAACAACGCAACGATCACGGCCACCTCGGTGATCCGCTCGAGGTAGACGGCGGAGTCGATCACGTCGAAGGTGGCGAGCTCGAGGCCGGCCGGCCCGATCGCGATGCCGAGCGCGAGATACACGCCCGAGCTCGAGATCGGCAGGTTGCGGAGGTACGACGACGCGAGCGCCATCAGGAGCAGCACCCCCGCCGCGAGCGACATCCAGCCGAGAAAGCTCATGCGGTCCGGTCGAGTGGACCACGCCGACGCAGCGTGACGACACGGGCGGACGCGAGGTACGCGTGAGGCGTCAGGCCTCGAGCTTGCGGATCCGCAGCAGCGCCACCGAGAGCCACAGCGCACTCAGGATCGCGAGCGGTAGCACACCGGTCATCGAGTGCACCTGGTGGGTCTCGAGGCCGATGCCGGAGATCACCCGGATCTGGTGCGTGATGCTGAGCTCGGAGAGCGACACCGGCATCAGGCCGACGGGCAGATCGAAGAACAGCATGTAGCTGATCGTCAGCGGCATGCCGTGCTTCGGCACGAGGGTGGCGATGCCCGCCGCGACGAGGCAGATGGCGGTCCCGCCCGCCGCGATGGCGATGAGGGCCTCCACCGTCGGCGCGAGCTTCGGGCCGAGGAACAGCGCCGCGACCCAGCTGCCGAGCCCCAGCCCGAGCACGACCGGCACCAGCGCCCCGAGCTTGCCGGCGAGCACGGCCCACCGCGGCACCGGACGCGACCACAGGTACACGGTCGTCCGCTCCTCGATCTCCTCGCCGATCGACGAGGACACGAACATCGCGGGTAGCACGGCGAGCATCAGCACCTCGAACACCATGAGGTCCGCGGGGGCGCCGCCGGTGCCGGTGGTGCGCATCGCGCTCGCGAACAGCACCGGGACGCTCGCGATGATCGCCCCGACCCACAGGGCCTTGCCGCGGGACAGCCGCTTCCAGGTCAGCATCGCGATCGTCACGGCACTCGCCAGGCCGCTCGGGATCTCGCGCTCGTCGGTCATCGTCGCCCTCCGGGCTCGCCGGTCAGGTACTCGAACACCGCGCCGAGGTTGTTGTCGGGGGAGCCGAGCCCCGACACCGTGACCCGGCGCTCCAGCACGGCGGTGGCGAGCTCGTCGTAGCAGCGGTCCGGATCACGGGTCTCGATGAGGACGCCGCCACGCTCGAAGACGATGCGCGCGACGTGGTCAGCGCTCGCGAGCGCCGCGGCGATCTCGCGCGGGCGGTCGCACTCGATGCGGATCCGGTGCGGGTGCCGATCGATCAACTTGCGGATCTCGTAGACGTTGCCCTCGGCGAGGACCTGGCCGCGATAGATCACGACGATCTCCGACGTCAGGCTCTCGATCTCGTAGAGCACGTGGCTCGACACGATGATCGTCTTGCCGGCCGCCGCCAGCCGCCGGATCCGCTCGACGATGTCGACCCGCGCGACCGGGTCGACGCCGGTCAGCGGCTCGTCGAGCAGCAGGAAGTCAGGGTCGTGGGCGATCGCGGTGGCGAGCTTCGTCCGCTGGCGCATGCCCTTCGAGAACCCGCGGACCTGGCGGTTCATCGACTCGCTCATGCCCATCTGCGCGATCGCGTCCTTCGCGGCCCTGTCCGCCTTCGCGGCGGGGACGCCCGCGAGCCGCGCCATCGCGGTGACCAGCTCGAGCGCCGTCAGCTCGTCCCAGGTCTTCTCGTGCTCGGGCGCGTAGCCGATGCGCCTCCGCACGGCGACGTCCGTGAACGGGCTGCGATCGAAGACGGTGAGCGAACCGCGCGACGGGCGCAGCAGGCCCGCCATCATCTTCATCAGCGTCGACTTGCCGGCGCCGTTCGGCCCGAGGAGGCCGACGACGCCGCCCTTGAGCGTCCAGCTCACGTCGGAGACGCCGAGCACGTGGCCGTACCACTTGCTGCACTTGTCGACGACGACGACGCTCACGAGCCGCCGCCGATCCCCGAGAGGTGGGCGCGGCGGACCTGCCAGACGACGATCGCGATCGCCGCGCCGGCGTGCGCGATCAGCGATCCGAACGCGTACACGGGGTCGATCCGCTTGGCGCGCCCCCACACGAGCTCGAGATCGAACAGGTAGAACGCCACCCCATCGAGCGCGGCCGCGATATCGAGGGCGGCGATCCCGCTGTCGGTGACGTTCGACAGCACCCAGGCCATGCCACCCACGATCAGGTAGTAGGTGGCCCACAGCGCCATCGCGTACCGCGGGTTGTGGACGAGCGCCGAGAAGCCGAGCGGGACCGCCGCGAACGCGAGCGTGCCAAGCACGCCGACCACCAGGGCCTTCGGGACCACGGGCAGGAGCACGAGCAGGTGATCCGTCGACTCGGCGAGGCCGAGCCGCGCGATCGCGAGCAGCAGCGGCCCGCCGATGAAGATCATGCCGATCAGCACGCACATGCCGCTCAGCTTGCCGAGCACGTAGTCGCGCGGCCGCACGGAGCGCGCGAAGTAGAAGGTGAACGCGCCACTCTTGACGTCCCCCGCGACGACGCGCGCGCCGATCGTGAGGCTCACGAGGAACGCGACGCGGCTGTACCACTGGATCGAGCGGGGCAGGGCGCCGTCGGTGAGCGTGGCCGCGATGCCCGACGGCAGGACCACGCCCTTGATCGCGCGATCCTGGAGCAGGAACATCACGCCGCCGGCGATGAACGTGACGATCACCGCGAGCCCGAAGGCGGCCTTGTACCGCCACCACGTCTTCCAGCTGTTCGCGACCTGCTCGCGCATGATCACCCGCCAGCGGCGCGACGATGCCAGCCGCGAGCCGCCGTAGCGCTTGTAGCCGAGGTCGTGGATCGTGCCGGCGGGCGATGGCGAGGCGACGTCGGTCACGGCTGCACCGCGACCCCGTCGCCGATGACGCGGAGGAACGCGGCTTCGACGGTCTCGCGGCGCACGCCGAGGGAGCGGATCTGGAGCCCGGCATCGCGGGCGTGGCGGAATACGAGGTCGGTGGTCGCGGCGGCAGGGAGGTTGACGGTGAGCGTGACGACGGACTCGACGTGGCACGTCGCGCCCGCCGCGGTCAGCACGTCGGCGAGCCGGGCGGCGTCCGCCTTGACCTCGATCGTGAGCTCGGAGTCGCGGCCGCGCGCACCGCGGAGCTCGTCGATGCTGCCGACGAACCGGACCTTGCCGTGATGCATGATCACCGCGTGATCGCAGATCCGCTCGACGTCGGGGAGCAGGTGGGTGGACAGCACGATGGCGCAGTTGCGGCGGCCGGGGAGCTCCGCGATCAGCTCGAGCATGTCATCGCGCGACCGCGGGTCGAGCCCGTTCGTCGGTTCGTCGAGGAACAGGATCTCGGGATCGTGGACGAGCGCCTGCGCGAGCTTCACGCGCTGCTTCATGCCGGTCGAGTAGCCGTCGATCGCCTGGTAGCGCTTCTCCTCGAGGCCGGCGTAGTAGAGCGCCGCGTGCGCGCGCTGCATCGCCTCGGTGCGCGGCAGCCCCGAGAGCTCGCCGGCATACGTGCAGAGCTCGACGGCGGACATCCCGGCCAGGAACGCCTCCTGCTCCGGCATGTAGCCGACCCGATCGCGGATCTCGGCGCCATGGGTCTGCGCCTGCATGCCGAGCACGCGCGCCTCGCCGGTGTACGGGATGAGGCCGAGCAGGCACTTCAGCAGCGTCGACTTGCCGGCGCCGTTCGGGCCGAGCAGCCCGATGATCTGACCGTCGACGAGGGCGGTGACGCCGTCGAGCGCCATGATCGTGCCGTACCGCTTGGTGAGCCTCGAGAGCTCGATCAGCGACGGGGGGGCGCTCACCGCAAGCGCTCCACCGTGCACGGGACGACGCCGGCGTCGATCATGCCGAGCCGCTCGGCGGCCGCCTCGGAGAGATCGATGATCCGGCCCTTGCTGTAGGGACCGCGGTTGTTGATGCGCACCGTCACCGTCCGCCCGTTCTTGAGGTTGGTGACCCGGACCCGCGTGCCGAAAGGCAGCGTGCGGTGGGCCGCTGTCATCGTCCGCTTGTCATAGCGCTCGCCCGACGCCGTCGGGCCGCCGTGGAAGCTGCCGCCGTACCAGCTCGCCTTGCCGCGCTGAAGCTCGCCCGCAGCGCCCGCGGGCTGGCCGACGGCGACGCGCTTCGGCTTGCTCTGCTTCGGTGGCGCGCCACAGCCGATCGCGACCGCGATCGCGAGCGCCACGCCGGCGAGCGCGCGCCCGCCGCGACGCTTCATCGGATGCACCCAGGACCTTGCTTGCCGGCCTTCTCGAGGCCCGCCTTGCGGAGCTGCGCGCCGGTCGGGCCATCGCCGAGCTGCTTGCGGAGTGCCTCGGCGTGACCGGGCCCGACGATGTCGCGCAGGTACGCCTCGAGCTGGAACGTGTCGCTGTGCTCCTTCGTATGGCACTGCGTCGCGCACAGGTCGGTCGCGGGCCCACGCACGATCGCGAGCGGCTTCTCCTCGCCGCCCTTCGCGACGTGAAAGGAGCCCGGGCCGTGGCAGGTCTCGCACTGGACGTCCTGCAGCCCCTCGGTGTGCGCGAGGTTGGAGCCGCCGGGCATCGTCCAGCCGGTGACGTGACAGCCCACGCAGTCGAAGTCGAGCTGCTGGCCGCGATCGACGAGCGTCTTCCAGGCCCCGGCATGCCGCGTCTGCTTCCAGAACTCGACGGCCTCGGAGTGGCAGTCGTCGCACTTCTCGCCGCCCACGTACGCGGCCTGGCCCTTCGGCGGGCGTGGCACCGGGACGCCCGCCGCGGCCTTGAAGTTCGCCTGGCCCGCGGCCGCGTAGAACCGGGTCACCGCGTCCTGGACCGGCTCGGCGCACGCGAGCGTCTTGTTGACGCGGAGCTGCTGGAGCGTGAAGTAGCTGCCCTTCGCCGGGATCGCGAGGGGCTCGCGCGCCAGCCGGTTCTTGAGCTCGACGAGGCGCGCCCGCTCGTCGCGCTGCTGCTTGATGAAGACGGGATCGGCGTCCTTGTCGGCGGCGAACTTCGCGAGGTCGGCATCGAGCCCCGCCACCTGCCTCTCTATAGAGGAGAGCTTCGCGGTCGCGACCCCGCTGCCGACCGCGTCCACGAGCGGCCGGGCGGCGCCGTCGCGGACGGTGACGTCGAGGCGCGAGATGATCTGGCCGCGGTTCGCGGGGACGATCAGCCAGCCATCGCCGATCTGCTGCGCCTCGATCTCGATCTTCTCGGGTTCCGGGGCGTCGAGCCCGAGGCCGGCGACCGTGAAGTCGATCCCGCCGATCTCGCGCGCCAGCTTCGCGGCGTCCTTCTTCGTCGTCGCCTGCACGAGCGCGACGACGACCTGCGCGCCGCGCTGCTGCAGATCGGCGACGGCGGCCTTGCCGGCGGCCACGGGATCTCCGACCTTGACGCCGGTGATCGCATCGGCGGTGACGACGCCGAACACGCCGACCCTCGCGCCGCCCACCTCGAAGATCCTCGGTGGCTCGGTCTTGACGGCCGGATCCGAGACATTCGCAGCGTGACGGGGGACGCGGAGCTGCTGGGTGCCCTTGGCGAGGTCCGCGGGGCCGAGCCCGATCGCGGCGACGCCGAGCGCCTGCTGGTAGGTGTCGAGCAGGAGATCGGCCTTGAGCTCCTCCTGGGCGTCGAGGTGCGGAGGCACCGGCGACTTCGAGTAGAGCAGAGAGCCGGCGTCGACGACCAGCGTGGGGCCGGCGGCCCGCGCCTCCGCGATCAGCTTGGCCGTTCGCGAGATGTCGCCGAGTGGATCGGTGGTACACCCGCAGGGCCCGATCTGCCCTCGCATCTCGGCGAGGGCGAACAGGGTAAACGTCGGTTTCTGTGCCGGCGTACTGCTCGACCCGGACGTCCCACTGGTTTTCACCTCAGATTTCGAGCAACAAGCCACGGCCGCAAGTGCCGCGAGGAGCCCAACCCGAAGGGTCATGGCGCCTCGTATAGCACGGTTGACAGGGTACCACCCGGCGGGTAGATTCCGCCGCTCTCGAATCACCGCTCGAGGATCCAAATGTCTGTAGCGATTCGTTTCTCACGTCAGGGCAAGAAGAAGTCTCCGTTCTACCGGATCGTCGCCGCCGACAAGCGGAAGGCACGAGACGGCAAGTTCATCGAGCTGCTTGGCACCTATCATCCCACCACCAAGGTGCTGAAGCTCGACACCGAACGCTACGAGAAGTGGCTGAAGGTCGGGGCGCAGCCCAGTGGCACCCTCGCATCGATCGTGCGTCGCACCGCTCGCGCGGCCGCGAAGCCGGCCTGATTCGATGCCGAACGAAACCCCGAACGGTCGACCGGAGAGCGGCGGTGGCAATGGCCACGGCGACGGCGATCGTGATCGTGACGATCGTCGACCGGACAGCGGGCCTCACGTCGAGAGCCCGGACCTGGCCGAGTTGATCCGCTACATGGCGGTCAACCTCGTCGAGCGCCCGGACGAGGTCCGCGTGGAGCTCGTCGAGGAGCGGACGGCGAACGTCTACGAGCTCGAGGTGGCGGAGCCGGATCTCGGCAAGGTCATCGGCCGCGGCGGCAAGACCGCCCGCGCGCTTCGCACGATCGTGCAGGCGGTGGCGCCTCGCTCTCGCAAGCGCACGCTCGTCGAGATCCTCGAATAGCGATCCGGCGATGCGCGGCGATCCCCGCATCGAAATCGGTGGCATCGCCCGCGCCCACGGCATCCGTGGCGAGGTCGTGATCGTCACCCACGACCCCGACTCCAAGATCCTCCGCGCTG
This sequence comes from Myxococcota bacterium, assembly GCA_030857245.1. Taxonomy (GTDB): domain Bacteria; phylum Myxococcota_A; class Polyangia; order Haliangiales; family Haliangiaceae; genus JABFXX01. The sequence continues at coordinate 11,320 of JALZOI010000030.1, read as the reverse complement.
TCGACACCATCTGGATCGCGGGGGCGTCGCGCGCCGTGCTCGGCGTGCGCGACACGCAACGCGGCTGGCTCGTCCGGCTCGAGGGCGTGGTCACCCGCAACGACGCCGAGGCGCTCAAAGGCAAGCCCGTCGAGGTCCTGCGCGACGATCTCGACGTCAAGGACGGCGAGGTCGTGCTCGCCGACATGATCGGCTGCCGGGTCGTGCTCCCCGACGGGCGCCCGTGGGGCGTCGTCCACGCGATCGAGGCCGGCCTCCAGGACCGACTCGTCATCCACGACGGCGAGCTCGAGCGCCTGCTGCCGCTCGTCGACGTCTTCGTGCTCAAGGTCGATCTCGCGGCCGGCACCATCACCGTCGATCCTCCGGAAGGCCTTCCGGAGTTCAAGCGGTGAAGTTCTCGGTCGTCACGATCCTCCCCGAGCTCATCGAGCCCGCGCTCACCGCGGGCGTCGTCGGCCGGGCGCGCGAGAGTGGGGTCATCGCCGTCGGGACCATCAACCCGCGCGACTTCACGACGGATCGGCACCGCACCGTCGACGACACGCCCTACGGTGGCGGCCCGGGCATGGTCATGAAGCCCGAGCCGCTGCTGGCCGCGATCGCGCAAGCGCGTGGGGACACCGCGGCGCGGACGATCCTGCTGACGCCGGCAGGGACGCCGCTGACGCAGGCGAAGGTGCGGGAGCTCGCGACGCTGCCGCACCTCGTGCTCGTGTGCGGGCGCTACGAGGGCGTCGACGAGCGCGTGATCGAGGAGGCGATCGACGAGGAGATCTCGATCGGCGACTACGTGCTGTCGGGCGGCGAGCTCGGCGCACTCGTGATCATCGACGCGGTGGCTCGCTACGTGCCCGGCGTGCTCGGCGAGGCGAGCTCGGTCGACGAGGAATCGCACAGCGCGGGGCTGCTCGAGTATCCGCAGTACACGCGGCCGCTCAAGCTGCCACGCGGTCGGCGCGCCGAGGGCGATCCCGCCGAGCGCGAGGTCCCCGCGATCCTGACCTCGGGCAACCACGCGGCGATCGCGGCGTGGCGGCGGCAGCAGGCGATCGCGCGGACCGCGCAGCGACGGCCCGATCTGCTCGCGCGGTTCACGCCGACGAAGGCGGACCGCAAGCTCGCTCCACCGACGGTCGCGTCGCGCACGCACCTCGCGCTCATCCACCACCCGTGCCTCGACCGCACCGGCAAGGTGATCACGACTGCGCTCACCAACTTCGACATCCACGATCTCGCGCGCTCGTCGATGACGTACGGGCTCGCCGGCTATCACATCGTCACGCCGGTGACCTCGCAGCGCGACAAGGCCGCCCACATCGCGACGCTGTGGATGGAGGACGCGACCGGCGAGCATCGCGCCCAGGCGCTGCGGCTGATCCGCGCCGCGGATGCCATCGAGACGGTGGTCGCCGAGCTCACCGCCGAGTACGGGATCGCCCCCGTCGTGGTCGGGACGTCAGCCCGCGCGGACGGCTTTTCGGGATCGCCACGCCGGCAGCCGGCCGAGCTCGTCGCCGAAGCCCGGGAAAATCCCGCGCCGCTGCTGATCTTGCTCGGGACGGGCTGGGGCCTCGCCGAGTCGCTGATTCCGTCTGTAAGTCGCGTGCTTGCGCCGATCGAAGGCGCGTCGACGTGGAACCATCTGGCGGTCCGCAGCGCGGGGGCGATCCTCCTCGACCGTCTGTTCGGTCGCCCGACTTGACGACCCCCATCGATCTCTGGCAGAACCCTGCGTCCCAGCGGCTTTTTTTCTCTTCCGGACAGGGCCTCATGACCGCGCGAATCCTCGAATCGATCGATAAGTCCCAGCGTCGCACCAGCAACCTTCCCGAGTTTCGCCCCGGCGACTCGATCAAGGTCTGGGCGAAGATTCGCGAAGGCGAGAAGACGCGTCTGCAGGCGTTCGAAGGCGTGTGCATCCGCCGCGTCTCGAAGGGCGCTCGCTCGACGTTCACCGTCCGCAAGATCTCCTACGGCGTCGGCGTCGAGAGGATCTTCCCGGACAACTCGCCGAACATCGACAAGGTCGAGGTGATCTCGCGCGGCCGCGTCAAGCAGGCCCGCCTGTACTACCTCCGTGACCTCTCGGGTAAGGCCGCGCGCATCAAGGAGCGCGAGGGCTCGAACGAGGAGCGCACCGCCGCGGCTGCGGCGTCGGCCGCGATGTCCGATAGCCCGGGCGTCGCCGCGCCGGCTGCGGCCGCCGACGGCGAGGCTGCTCCGAAGAAGAAGAAGGACAAGAAGAAGGACAAGAAGAAGTAGCTCTCTCGAGCTGATCTTCGCGACGGCGCACCAGCAGGGGAGGGCTGGTGGACCGTGGACCTCGGGTCCGAAGGAGTGGGTGTCTGGTGACGACAACGACAACGACAACGACGACGTTGCAAGTGGGTGCGTGCGCCGAGACGGCCGCGACGCGCCTCCTGCACGACCGGGGCTATCGCATCGTCGAGCGCAACTACCGGTGCACGGCGGGCGAGCTCGACGTCGTCGCGCGTGACGGCGAGGTCCTCGTGTTCATCGAGGTCCGCTCGCGCAGCGACGCCGAGCACGGCCACGCGGCCGAGATGATCGATCGCCGCAAGCAGCGTCAGGTCTCGCGCGTCGCCGCGCACTACCTGACCGAGCGCGACCCCAGCTACGACGAGTGCCGCTTCGATGTCGTCGCGATCACCGGCGGCGACATCGAGCTCATCCAGGACGCCTGGCGGCTCTAGCGAGCGACGCTCCGTGTGGAGCGTCAGCGGTCGCTACGGACGTCCGAGCACACGCCCAGGCGCTGCGCCCCGCGCCCCTGCGGGGCGAGGATCAATTGCAGAGCGGGTACTGCGAGTTGCCTTCGCGACCATCGAGGTTGCAGCAGGCGTTCGCTGCGTTGCTCGCGTCGCAGGCCGCGGGGACGAGCAGCTCACCCGAGTCGGGGATCACCACGTAGTCCTTGCAGATGCAGAACTTCCGGCAGCAGAACGGACCGACGGTCACGGCGACGCCGCACGTGAAGCCCGTGACGCACGGCGACTCGGGGACGCGCTCGCAGTCGGAGTCGGCGCTGCACTCCGCGGTGCAGAGACCGTTGGTACCCTCGGGATACCGGCTGCCGGCGGGCAGCTCCTTGCCGAGCGGGACGCGCAGACACGTTCGACTGACGCAGTCGAGCGAAGGTGACGCGACGACGACCTCGCCCGCCTGCGGCAGCTGTGTGCCGAGATCGCAGATGCGACCGACGGGCTCGCCCGAGCAGGCCGCAAGGAACGCCAATGCGGCAGCGAAAGTCACCCGGTTAGAAATCATGCCAGGTGCGATATTCATGACTCGCGAGATCCAAGTCAAGCGAACGACCTGAAACAAACCCGGCGCGACGGGATCAAGGTGGGACCTCATGGTCCTTGTGGGTGCGAGGCCGGGCCCGATCCGTCATGCGGTCGCGATCTCCTCGGTCGAACGCCCGATCGTGCAACATCCTGCGCGACCCCGTGTCCTTGGTCGGCACGAGCCCACCCGGCTCGAGCGCGGGCTTCCATCCGTAATGGAGCGTCCGCTTTCCGGACGCTCCATTCAACCACTGTACTTGCCTTGACAATGTGCACCCTGGTTGCCGATGATTCGGTCGCCCACACCTGGGGGCAGGGTCACGGCAGTAACGCCGTCGCGCTCACCCGTCACCAGGTCGGAAGGCAGAGGAGGAACTGCATGCGGTTGCTGAGCAAGATGTCGCTGGTCGCTACGACGCTGATCGCGTTTGGAGGGCTGTCGCTCGTCGGTACCGCCGACGCGCAGCCCAAGAAGAAGGACAAGGCCGCCGAGGTCGAGATGGAATCCGACAACGTGGCCTCGGGCCCGCCGTCGAAGACCCTCGAGCGCGCGATCAAGCTCTACGACAAGAAGGACTTCTTCTCGGCGTCGATCGAGCTGAAGAAGGTCCTCGATGGCGAGAGCGGCGACGACGCGAAGAACAAGCAGCGTGCCGAGTTCTTCATGGGCAAGACGCTCTACCAGATGGGCTTCTACGCCGGCTCGCTGGCGTACTTCGACAAGATCGTCCAGGGCGGCGACGGCCACACCTATCATGGTGCCGCGCTGAAGTGGCTCGCGGCCCTGTCGCGCGTCCTCCCCGAGACCTCGGGCATCCTCGAGAAGATCGGCACCTACGACGCCGCCGCGCTCGAGGATCCGTCGCTCGCATCGGTCCGCGACGAGCTCTACTTCTTGCTCGGCCGTCACTACTACCGCCGCGGCGGCGAGGGTGACTTCGACAAGGCCATCGGCCTGTTCCAGAAGGTCTCGCGCGACAACGAGTTCTTCATCAAGGCCAAGTTCTTCGAGGGCGTCACGTACGTCCGTAAGTACGAGGGCCGCCCGGCCGTGGATGCCTTCAAGGATATCCTCGTGATCGGCGAGGAGCGCCCGAAGCAGTACAACGCCGCCGACATCGCGAACTACCGCGAGCTCGCGCAGCTCCAGATGGCGCGCGTCTTCTACTCGACGCAGCAGTTCGACACGTCGATCAAGTACTTCGAGAAGCTCGACCAGAACAACTTCGACTGGGCCGAGTCCCTGTTCGAGGCGTCGTGGGCGTACTTCATGAAGACGCTCAACTCGAAGGCGCTCGGCAACATCCACACGCTGAACGCGCCGTACTTCGAGCGCCAGTTCTTCCCGGAGTCGCTGCTCCTGAAGAGCGTCATCTACTACAAGTACTGCCTCTACGATCAGGCCGAAGAGGCGATCCAGGACTACAACGACAAGTACACGCCGCTCCGCAAGAACCTCGAGGAGCTCGTCAAGAAGTACGACGACAACGCCGAGTTCTACGAGTACGTGAAGAAGGTCAAGGCCAACAAGGCCGGCCTCGATCAGAACACCCAGCGCCTCGTCATGAGCGTGCTCGACGACAAGACGCTGCTGAAGACGTTTGCGTGGGTCGACGAGCTCAACAGCGAGCTCGCGATGCTGCAGAAGAGCGACAAGGCCTGGCAGACGACCCAGGTCGCCTCCGAGGTCCTCCAGGAGCTCACCGTCCAGCAGTCGGTCGCCGCCGCGGACGCCGGCAAGGTCGCCCGGGATCGCATCGATCGGCTCGCCCGCGAGCTCGGCACGCTGGCGCGCGATGGCAGCAAGATCAAGTTCGAGATCCTGAACGCGAAGGCCGAGAAGCTGTCCGCCGAGGCGCTCAAGACCCGCGTGTCGTCGAACACCAAGGAAGAGCCCATCGTTGTCGACGACGAGCACTTCCAGTGGAAGTTCAACGGCGAGTACTGGAAGGACGAGCTGGGCTACTACCGCTTCAAGATCCGGTCGCGCTGCCCGAAGCAGTGAGCCGACCGGCTGTTACTAGATGCAAGTGACCGCGAGCCTTGGCCATTTCAACCGGTTGAGGCTCGTGGCGGTTTCGGAGACGAGCTCCGTACATGCCAGTGACAAACCCGTGACGACCGGGGGGCTCGCTCTCGCTACTGTCTGGTCGTCTCGCCGACAACGATTCGTGCTGTCCCGCTGGAGAAGGGGAACTCAATGACGAGAATGAAAGTAGCGATGCTCGGGTTGCTAGCAGCCGGGCTCACGGTCTCTTCGCTGCATCGGCCTGCGTACGCGCAGAAGGCCAAGTACACGCGGACCCAGGACGTCAAGGTCGACGTCAAGCTCTCGGATCGCGTCAAGCCGACGCCGCCGAAGCCCAAGGACGCCAGGGACAACCAGCCGACGCTCACCGCCGACGCGGTGCTGTCGATCGAGGGGCTCGTCGGCAACATCCGCGGCGAGCAGGAGCAGATCCTCTCGGATCTGATCTCGCAGACCCCGGACTCCGAGGTCGAGGAGAAGAGCGACTACTACTTCCGGCTCGGCGAGCTCTACGCCAAGCAGCAACGGTACTGGCGCCTCAAGAGCGTCGAGTTCGCGATCGCGGCGGACAACCAGAAGGTCGCCGCGAACAAGACCAAGCTGAAGAACGAGTCCACCGCCGCGGCGAACAAGGCGAAGGACTACCTCCTCAAGGCGGTCCGGACCTACAAGGGCCTCACCGACAACGAGGCCTTCCGCAACTATCCCAAGATGGATATGGCGCTCTTCTACTACGGGTACACGCTGCAGGGCGGCAAGTACATGAAGGAGGCGCGGGCGGTCTACGACAAGCTGCTCAAGAACTACCCGAACTCGAAGTACGTCCCCGAGGCGCACCTCGCGTTCGCGGATTACTACTTCGAGGCCGGCCAGCTCGCGGACGCCGAGGCCCGCTACAAGATGGTCCTCAAGTTCCCGAAGTCATCGGCGTACTGGTACGCGATGTACAAGATGGGCTGGATCCATCTCAACCTGCAGCGCTTCCAGGACGCGCTCGAGACGTTCTTCCAGGTCGCGCAGGCCACGAAGAACGACAAGAAGCAGGAGATGCTGAACCGCGTGGCGAAGAAGGACTTCGTCCGCGCCTACTCGGAGATCGGCAAGGCCGACAAGGCGTACGCCGCGTTCCAGCGCGTCGACAACAAGTTCGCCTTCGACATGCTCTCGATCCTCGCCGACCTCTATCTCGGTCAGGGCAAGAGCGACAAGGCCATCTACACCTACCAGGAGATGATGCGCCTGGCGCCGACGAACAAGAACGTGTGCCTGTGGCAGTACAACGTCGCGCACGCGATGCTGTCGATGCCGGGCGCCGGCAACGCCGACAAGGTCAAGGAGATCGAGAACCTCGTCAAGCTGTACGGCGCGCTGCGCGGCAAGAAGGTGCTCCCCGCCTCCGAGGCGCAGGAGTGCCATGACAACGCCGCCGCGATGTCGGGCGAGCTCGCTCGCGCGTACCACTCGGAGTCGTCGAAGACCAAGAACCCCGAGACGCTCGCGTACGCCGAGAAGCTCTACAAGGTCTACCTCGACGTGTTCCCCGATGCCGAGGACTACGCCCAGACGCAGTACTTCTACTCGGAGCTGATCTGGTCGCGCGCGGAGAGCGAGAAGAACCCGCGCCTGCAGACCGAGCTCTGGGAGAACGCGGCCGTCGCGTTCACCGACGTCGTCAAGACCGGCAAGGTCGAGCCGAAGCTCATGAAGGAAGCCGCGTATGCCGCCGTGCTCGGCTGGAAGAACGCGCTCAACGTCGACCCGCGCGTCAAGCAGCAGGCCGACAAGGTCGAGGACGTCACCAAGGACTACGACAAGGTCCCCGATGCGAAGCCGATCCCGCCGCGCGAGGAGAAGATGCTCGCGGCGTTCGACATCTACATCACGCACATCAAGGACCCCAAGGACGACGAGCTCGTCGGGATGAAGTTCCTGAAGGCGAACATCTATCGCCGCTACAACCACTTCGACAAGGCCATCCCGCTGTTCGAGGACATCATCGCGAAGCATCGCGAGCACGAGACCGCCGAGTTCTCGGCGAACCTCCTCCTCGATACCTACAACCGGATGCAGAAGTACGACGAGATGCTCGTCCTCGTGAACAAGCTCGTCAACGACAAGAAGTTCCTCGAGGGCAAGGATGACCTCAACGAGACGCTCGCGCGGATCAAGGCGCAGTCGATGCGCAAGAACGCCGAGAAGCTCGAGAAGGACGCGAAGGAGTCGAAGGACTACGGCAAGTTCGTGGCCTGCGGTCAGGCGTACTTCGACATCTACAACGCGAACCCCGAGGCGAAGGAGAACGACGAGGTCCTCTACAACGCGCTCGTCTGCTACCACGAGGGCAAGTCGATCGGCGCCGCCATCATCACGTTCAACACGATGGAGCGGTTCTATCCGAACTCGAAGCTGATGCCGCGCGCGGTCGGTCGCATCGGCAAGGCGTACGGTGACGTCGCCTTCTACGAGAAGGCGGCCGAGAAGCTCGAGCAGTACGCCCGGAAGTATGCGGGCGAGAAGGACGCGTACTCGGCGATGAGCGACGCGGTGTTCTATCGCAAGGGCATCGGCCAGGACGACAAGGCGATCGAGAACACCAAGTTCTTCATCAAGACCTTCGGCCCGAAGAAGCCGGAGGACGCGGCGAACGCGATGTTCTCGCTGACCTCGGTCTACGAGAAGCAGACCGATGGCGACGCGGTCATCAAGCACCTCCGCGACTACATCCGCCAGTTCGGCGGCAAGGGCGGCGCGGATCGCCTCGTGATCGCGAACGTCAAGATCGGCCAGACGCTGTGGGCCCAGAGCTGCCCCGTGAAGCAGGTCGACGGCGCGTGCGTGAAGATCGTCCGCGAGCGCGCGATCAACATGAAGAAGACCAAGCGGAAGAAGGGCGGCAATGACCAGCCCACGCAGTGCGGTCCCGAGTCGAAGATGAAGCTGACCGTCGTCCCGCGTGACGACAAGAAGGTCCGCGAGTCGTTGGCCGCGTTCAACGCGGCGGCCAAGGAGTTCGAGAAGCGCGGCGGCAAGACCGGCGGCGACGAGGGTGGGGCGCGCTACTACTACGCGCAGTCGAAGCTCGCGAACGCGGACAAGGACTTCGAGAACTACCTCTCGCAGAAGTTCCCGCAGGGCCTGAACTTCGATCCCGACCCGAAGAACAAGGCGATCAAGGAGAAGAGCCTCAAGCGGTTCGGTGACTGGGTCGCCGAGAAGACCAAGGTCGGCGGCAGCGCGACCAAGCAGTACGAGGCCGTCCTCGGCATCAAGGACGCCGCGAGCTCGATCACCGCGGCCGCCCGCATCGGCCAGATCTCGCAGAACTTCTCGGACTCGCTGTTCACGGCCGAGATCCCGAAGGACGTCCGCACCGGCGAGTTCGCCGACGAGAAGGTCGAGGCGTTCTGCGACAAGATGACGGAGATCGCGGAGCCCCTCGAGGCCCGCTCGCTCGAAGCGTTCGGCGTGTGCCTCTCGAAGTCGACCGAGCTCGGCTGGTTCAGCGACTGGTCGAAGCTGTGCGAGCGCGAGCTCGGACAGATCAAGCCGGAAGAGTACCCGACGGCCTCGGAGCTCCGCGGCACGCCCAACCAGGTCGCCCCGATCGTCGCGGTCGAGCCGCCGATCAGCAAGCTCGAATGATCACATCCCGGGTCGGACGCACAGGAGAAACGAATGCGTAACCAGAACAACTTCCGCGCGGTCACGACCGCGCTCTCGATGGCCCTCCTCGGACTCACGGCGTGTGGTGGTGGCAAGGCGAGCACCGGCCTCAAGGCCGGTGGTGGCGTCCCACCTCCGCCGCCCGTCAGCAGCGGAACCGATTCGGGCCCCACCGAGCCCAAGCGCGAGTTCTCGAAGGACGCGAAGAAGGACTTCGAGGCGGCCTACGCCGGCTTCGCGACGAACGACAAGGGCGGCAGCTGGAACGAGTCGGCGTGCCGCGGCTCGGCCGACCGGTTCGCCTCCGTGGTGCGCCAGCACGCGGGCCTCGTCGAGGCGCAGTTCATGGTCGGCCTCTCGTACCACCGCTGCAACCTCGTCGAGGACGCCGAGAAGGCGTACCAGGCGGCGCTGCGGATGAAGCCGAACCACGGCCAGTCGCTCTCGAACCTCGGCCAGATCTACTACAAGGCTGGCAAGGCCGACGGCGCGAAGCAGTACTGGGACAGCGCCATCAAGGCCAACGGCAAGCTCGTCGCCGCGCGGATCAACACCGCGTCGATGGAGCTCGACCAGATGCGCAAGGTCGGCGAGAGGGATCCGAAGTGGAAGTCTCTCGAGGAGGACGCGAAGTTCCAGCTGTCCTCGGCGCTCGGCGTCGAGTCCGATAACGTCGAGGCGTACACGGTCTACGGCCTCATCTACATGGAGGGCTGGAAGAAGAACAAGAACCGCCTCGACCTCGCCAAGCTCCTGCTCGACGAGGCCAAGAAGCGGAACGAGAAGTTCGCGCCGCTCCAGAACGCGTACGGGCTCTACTACCTGCACCGCAACGCCCTCTCGGAGGCACTCACGCACTTCCAGGCGGCGGTCGAGCTCGATCCCAGGTTCGTCCAGGCGCGCCTGAACGTCGGGCTCATCACCCTCGGCTTCCGCAAGTACGACACGGCCAAGGAGCAGTTCTCCAAGGTCATCGAGCTGCAGCCGAAGGAGTACGACGCGTACATCGGCATGGGCGCCGCGCTCCGCGGCCTCAAGGACCTCGACGGTGCCGAGGCCCAGTACAAGAAGGCGCAGCAGATCGACAGCCGCCGCGGCGACGCGCTCTACAACCTGGGCGTCCTCTACAAGGACTTCCGCGCCACGAAGCAGGAGGCGCAGGCCTCGATCGCGACGTACAAGCAGGCCAAGGAGTTCTTCCGCCAGTTCCTCGACAAGACGGGCGAGGAGAGCGACAAGGCCGAGGCCAAGGAGCAGGTCGCGCTGATCGACAAGACGGTCACCCAGACCGAGAAGTTCCTCAAGATGATGGCCAGCCAGCCCCAGCAGCCAGCTGCACCTACACCGGCGCCACCGGCGAAGAAGTAACTAGTTGAGATCACGAGGGCGTCGGTCACCACCGGCGCCCTCGTTCGTCGTTTCGACTTCAGCTGGATCTCGTCGAACTTTTTGTAAAGAATCTCGGAACCCGGAACCCCGCCTCGTTGTCTGTAGCTCCGTGCTGACGGATCTCTGCAATGAGGCTCATCCCCCCAAGAAGGGTTTGACCACCATGCGGAACATCATCATTGCACTCGCCTCGCTCCTCCTCGTCGGTACGGCCGCGGCTCAGCCGGCCGACAAGAACGCGGGCAAGGTCAAGGTCTACGACTTCTCGGGCGACACCATCGAAGGTGATCTCGTGAAGCCGGAGGGCTCGACCGTCGACGCGCGCGACTTCGCGAAGCACTCGTCGCTGATCAAGATTCGCAAGGACTTCATCCCCGAGATCATCAAGTCGGCCGAAGACTTGTAGCGAGGTGCGGGGTCACCCCGCACGCTCGTGACGTCGGCCGAAGTAGTCGCTCGTAACAGGCTCGATCCGCTCCTGCGGAACCCTGGAGAACCCCATGGCCGGCGCAAAAGCACCTCTTACATTCCGCATCTTCAAGGGCGACCAGCTGATCCGCGAGGAGCGGCTGAGCCTCTCGGTCATCAAGCTTGGCAAGGTGCCTTCGGCGCACCTCAAGCTCGATGACGAGACGGTGAGCCGCATGCACGCGATCATCGAGGTCAACGGACCCGGTGACGTCAGCATCATCGACCTCGGGTCGACGAAGGGCACCTTCGTCAACGGCCAGAAGGTCAACAAGGCGAAGCTGCAGTCCGGCGACACCATCGTCGTCGGCGAGACGCGGATCGAGCTGTCGATCGGCGCCAGCGAAGAGGACGAGCCGACCCGGGTGACCACCGGCGCGATCTCGGCCAGCGCGACCGGCCCGAGCGACGTCGTCGCCTCGACCCCGCGCCCCATGGTGCCGCCGGCCCCGCCGTCGAC
>JALZOI010000356.1 GCA_030857245.1 Myxococcota bacterium | reverse complement strand
GGCGGCCTCGGCACCGCACAGCACGAGGTGCCCCTTGTCGATCCAGCGACCGTCGTGCTTGACGTCGGTTTGGTAGAACACCGCGACGGCATCGTCAGCGACCGCGCGGCACGCGAGCGCGACCGTGTCGATGAACCACGTCCGCCACCCGGCGACGCCGAGCTCGGGCAGCTCGCTGTGATCGGGCAACGACGTGAACACCGCGTGGTCATCGGGCAACCGCGTCGCGAGGAACGCGAGACCGTCGCCGTGGTGAACGAGGCGCGACGGAGTCACTGCGGATCGACGACGAAGTGATCGAACTTGACCGGCTGCGCCGGCGGCGTGGCACCGAGCGCGGTCAGCGCGGCATCGAGCTCGAGCACGTTCGCGGCCGTCAACTCAGCACGTGCTCCATGGGACCTGGAGCTCGGGGTCGGTGTTCGCACCGCAGCTCTGCGAGCCGTGGATCCAGCTCACCGCGAGCGAGCCCGGCATGAGCCCGCCCGGCGGTGCGTCGACGAGCGCAGGTGCGTCGGCGCTGCCGCTCCCGGCAGGTGCATCGATCGAGCCGTCGACGACGGCCCCACCCTCGCATGCGGATACGCACAACAGGATCGCAAGCATGCGCATGGAGCTCCATTCAACCACGGCGCTCGCGTGCGCGGCTGCAATTTTCCACCCCCAGGCCGGTCGGCGAGATGTCTGTGGGCTGACACGTCATCGGGCCTGCGCGGTTGACTCGCACCGGCGGGTAGCGAACTCTGGGCACCCAGGTCCGATGTTCCCCGCCACCGACCGGACAAGAATCCAGTGACGCTCGATCTTGCCGCAACGGCGAGACGGGTCCTCGCGACCGAAGGCCATGCCGGCGCGTCGGTGGCCGACTGTGCCGCGCTCGCATTCGAGCGGGTCACCGTCCACCTGTCACGGCTGGTCGGCCTGACCGGGATCAAGACGCTGTTTCATCGCAGCCTCGTGCTCTCGAGTCGCACGTTTCCGTGGCTCGTCGACGCCGCGGGTGGCAGCGGCGGAGACGACCCGTTCGGGGCGCTTCGCGCGCGGATGGCCGATCAGGATCCGGATGCGGTGGCGGATGCATTCATCCTCGTGTTGTCGACGTTCGTGGGGCTGCTCGGCAGGCTCATCGGCGAAGCCCTCGTCCTGCAGTTGCTGCACGAGGTCTGGCCCGCCGTTGTTCCGGATGGCGTAAAGGAGAGCTCGTGACCAGGGTCAAGATCACCAAGCTGGCGACCGGAGTTCCCGGTCTCGATGACGTCCTCGGCGGGGGATTGCCGGAGTACTCGTTCAACGTGATCGCGGGCAGTCCCGGCTGCGGGAAGACCAGCCTCGCACACCAGATGATGTTCGGGATGGCGACGGCCGAACGCCCGGCGCTGTACATCTCCATCCTCGGCGAGCCCCCGATCAAGATGCTGCGCTACCAGCAGCAGTTCGGCTTCTTCGACGCGACCAAGGTCGGGAAGGCGGTGAAGTTCCTCCACCTCGGCGACGAGCTGATCGACCACGGCATCGACGCGGTGCTGGCCCGGATCGTCCAGGAGGTCGAGGCGACCAGCCCCAAGCTGGTGTTCGTCGACTCGTTCCGGTCGCTGGCCCGCAAGTCGAAGGAGTCCGGGCAGATGGAGCTCCAGAGCTTCGTCCAGCGGCTCGCCCTGCACCTGACCAGCTGGGAGGCGACGACGTTTCTGATCGGCGAGTACGAGGGGCGCGAGGGCGACAGCAATCCGATCTTCACCGTCGCCGACGGCCTGATCTGGCTGTCGCAGGAGGCGAGCCGCAACTCGGTCGTCCGCAAGCTGCAGGTCGTGAAGCTGCGCGGCCAGGGCTCGACCCCCGGCATCCACACGATGAAGATCACCGACGCCGGGATCCGGGTGTACCCGCGGCTGCCGAACCCCGAAGCGCCGTCCCACCCGACCGCCCAGCGGGGCCAGCGGGGCGAGCGCCGCAAGACCGGGGTCACCGATCTCGACGCGATGCTCGGTGGCGGCATCCCGACCGGCTACTCGGTGATGATCGTGGGGCCGTCGGGCTCGGGCAAGACGATCCTGTCCACCCAGTTCGTCCGGGAGGGGATCAAGAACGGTGAGCACGGCGTGATCGCCGTGTTCGAGAAGCGACCCGACGAGTACCTGACGACCGCGCCCGGTGCGTCCGAGCTCGAGCAGCTCGTCGCCGAGGGCAAGCTCAAGATGCTCTACCTGCGGCCGCTCGATCTGTCGGTCGACGAGACGATGGAGGAGCTCGCCGCGGCGGTGAAGGAGGTCGGCGCCACGCGCGTCGTGATCGACTCGCTGATGGGCTTCGAGCTCGCGCTCGCACCCTCGTTCCGCGAGGACTTCCGCGAGTCGCTGTACCGCTTGGTTGGCGCGCTGACCCGCCTCGGCGTCACGGTCCTGATGACCGCGGAGCTGGTGGAGTCGTACACCGAGCTGCGGCTGAGCCCGCACGGGATCTCGTTTTTGACCGACGCAATCATCCTCCAGCGCTACGCCGAGATGGATGGCGAGCTGAAGCGCGTGATGGTCGTGGCCAAGATGCGCGGCTTCGACCACAAGAAGCAGCTCCGGCTCTACGAGATCGAGGAGGACGGGCTCGTGATGGGCCCGCCGCTCACCGACTACACGGGGATCATGGTAGGAGAGCCTCACCACAAGTAGACTCGGATCACCATGGCGGCAGCTACTACTTCAGCCCCGACGTCGGACGCCGACGAGCTCCGCGCCGAGCGCGAGCGGCTCCTCGAGCAGATGCGCGACGCCAACGAGCGCCTCGTGCTCGCCACGATCCGCGCGGACGAGCTGACCGACGCGGCGAATACCGCGCGCGAGGCCGCCGCGGACAACGAGGAGCGGTTCCGCTCGCTCGTGACGTCGGCGGCGGCGGTGGTGTGGAGCGCCGATGGCGCGGGCCGGATCCGGGTCGACCGGCCGAGCTGGGACACGTTCGTGGGGATCGAGCTCGACGAAGCGGACCCGAGAGGCTGGCTGGTCGCCGTCCCCGCCGAGGATCACGATCTGATCGATCGCGCGTGGGCCGACGCTCGCGCGCGGTCCGTGCCGTATAGCTGCCAGCACCGGCTGCGCAAGCGCGACGGAGCCATGGGCTGGGTCGTCGCCCGCGCGGCGCCGATCATGAAGGGTGGCGTCGTCCGCGAGTGGATCGGAATGATGACCGATGTGTCGGAGCGCGTGCGGATCGAGGAGGCGCGCGAGCAGTTCATCGCGATCCTCGGTCACGATCTGCGCAACCCGCTCTCGGCGATCGCGCTCGGCGCCGAGCTCCTGGTCGAGCTCCCCGAGCCGTACGCCCGCATGGGCGGCCAGATCGCCCGCAGCGCGCGGCGGATGGAGATCATGATCCGTGACGTCATGGACTTCACGCGCGGCCGGCTCGGTGGCGGGATCCCGGTGATGCTCCGTGACTGCGACCTCGCCGGGATCTGCCGGGAGGTCGTCTCGGAGATGACGCAGGCCTACCCGCAGCGCGATATCCAGCTCGCCACGGAGGGCGTCGTGCGCGGCCAGTGCGACAGCGATCGGATGGAGCAGGTGATCTCGAACCTGATCGGCAACGCGATCACGCACGGGGAGGACCCGATCACGGTCGCCGTGCGCGATGCCGGCGACGAGATCGAGCTGATCGTCGAGAGCTCGGGCCCGCCGATCTCCGAGCTCTCGATGGCTCGGATGTTCGAGCCGTACTCCCGCGGGATCCGGCTCCTGCCGAAGGGGGAGATCGCACCCGGGCTCGGGCTTGGCCTCTACATCGTCAGCGAGATCGTTCGTGCCCACAAAGGTACGATCGAGGTGACGTCCGGAGTGAGGACCGCGTTCACGGTCCGCTATCCGCACCACCCGGCGGCGGGCCGGCGCCCCCCCTGAGCGCAGACGCACGGTGCTCGCCACTGAGCGTGGATTGGCTCGACGGTATTGCGGTCGGTTGAACCAAGCTAGTTCTAGGCGATCCCGTCGCGACGTGGTCTGGTCATCCTGCTTGGGGCCGGGACGATGAGCAAAACCGCAGGAGACGATGTGCAGGGGACTCCGTCCCGGCGCGAGGCTGTCCTCGCGGAGCGCGAGCAGGTCGTCGCGCAGCGCGAGCTCGCGCTGCAGAGCCGCGAGCGGGTGGTCGGCGAGCAGGAGCAGGTCCTGACCGAACGCGAGATGATCGCCGAGCTCGAGGAGCAGGCGGCACGGTCCCGTACCGAAGCGGAGCACACCCGGACCGACCGCGAGCGTCTGCTGGTCCAGATGCGTACGGCGAACGAGAAGTTGATCCTCGCGACCCTGCGCGCCGACGAGCTGTCCGACGATGCGGAGCTCGCGCGAGTGAGCAGCGTCGAGAGCGCGCAGAGCGCGCACGACCAGCTCCGGCGCGCCGAGGCCCTCACCACGCAGCTGCTCGCGGTCAACGAAGCACTGCGCGAGAGCGAGACCCAGTTCGTCACCCTGGCGAACACGATCCCGATGCTCGCCTGGTACGCGCAGCCCGACGGCGCGGTCGCCTGGTTCAACCAGCGCTGGTTCCAGTACACCGGCACGACGTTCGAGGGCCAAGCCGGCTGGCAGTGGGAGTCCTCGCTCCATGCCGACGATCGGACGCGCGTCGTGGACCGCTGGCGTGCCTCGATCGCGAGCGGCGAACCGTGGGACGACGTGTTCCGCTTGCGCCGCCATGATGGCGAGCTGCGCTGGTTCCTCGCACGCGCGTTGCCGCTGCACGACGCGAACGGTCAGATCGTTCGCTGGTTCGGAACCACCGTCGACATCGACGATCAGAAGCGCGCCGAGGCCGACGCGACCGCGAGCGTGCGGGCGAAGGACGAGTTCCTCGCGATGCTGGGCCACGAGCTCCGCAATCCGCTCGCCCCGATCCGGACCGCGCTGGATCTGATGACGATGCGTGACCCGACGAAGTTCGAGCGCGAGCGCACCATCATCGAGCGCCAGGTCGGCTACCTCGTGCGCCTCGTCGACGATCTGCTCGACGTCTCGCGGATCACGGGTGGCAAGATCGAGCTCAAGCGGGAAGTGGTCGAGCTGGCCGATGTCGTCGGGCTCGCGGTCGAGACCGCGACGCCGCTGCTCGAGGCGAAGGCTCATCGGCTGACGATCAACCTCGGATCCGATCTCCTGGTCGACGTCGACGTGGTCCGGATGACGCAGGTGATCTCGAACCTCGTCACGAACGCCGCGAAGTACACCGCGTCCCAGGGCGCGCTCGAGATTGTCGGCGGGCGCCGCGGCTCGCGGGTGTGGCTCGCGGTCCGCGACAATGGCATCGGGATCTCGCCCGCGATGCTCCCCCTGGTGTTCGAGATGTTCGCGCAGGAAGCTCAGGGGAGCGATCGCCCCGCGGGGGGCCTCGGCCTCGGCCTCGCGATCGTGAAGAACCTGCTCGCGATGCACGGCGGCACGATCACCGCACACAGCCAGGGCCTCGGCCACGGCAGCCAGTTCGAGATCGAGCTGCCCGAATCGACTCGGGCACGCGACGTGAGCGCGGTGCGGCGTTCGGTCACGGGGCGCGGACCGACCATCGTCGCTCACAAGGTGTTGATCATCGACGACAACCACGACGCCGGGGATCTGATCGCGATGTCGCTCGCGGCCCGCGGCCATGACGTTCGCGTTGCGCTCGATGCGCCGTCGGCGCTCCTGATCGTCAAGGACTTCATCCCCGAGATCGTGCTGACGGACATCGACCTGCCCGTGATCGACGGCTACGAGCTCGCCGAGCTGCTCCGGGCGAGCCTCGCACCGCACGTCGTAAAGTTCGTCGCGATCACCGGCTACGGTCAGCCGGATGATCGACAGCGAACCCAGGACGCGGGCTTTGCGTTGCACCTGGTCAAGCCGGTCTCGATCGCTCGGCTCGACCAGGGCATTCGCGAGGTGACCCGCACGGGCACCGAGCAGCCGCGACGCTAGTCCTCAATCAAGCGATCACCGAGGGTCGAATCGCCACTGCGGCGCGTCGGACCGCGGGCGGAGATTGGGCTTCGGGTTCAGCCCGGTTCATCTTTCTCGGGCCGCATGTCGCGCTGGGTGACTGACTCCGTTCATCGGGTTCGTCGTTGAGGTCGTGCCGACCTGCTCGGGCAGTGATCGCGCGGTAGCGATCCGGTAGCGATCCGTTATTTATGCGGTAGCAACCAGGCCGCGCTTGCGCAGCTTCTTGAGCTCGGACTTGAGCTCCTTGTCCTCGAGCTGCTCGCGCAAGCCGGGGTGACTGTCGAGGCAGTGCTGCCACGCCGCGGCCATGAACGCCTCGGTCGGCAGGCCATGCTCGGCCGCCAGCTTCGCCGCTTCATCGAGCAAGCGCTCGATCTCTTGCGGCCACGACGCGCGGTCGGGCGCGTCTGCGAACGATGCAAGGTTCGACAGAGCAGAGTTTGGTTGCGACATGAAGATCAATAGAATCATCCCGAGCCTTCCGCGCTTCCCCCAGATGGGCAGGAGGTGGACTGGATGATCGTTCAGGCAATCGACGTGATCACGAGCGAGCGCGTCTTCCCCGGCAGCTTGAGCTCGATCTCGTCGTCGATTCGCTTACCGAGCAGCGCGCTGCCGAGCGGCGAGCTCGGCGTCACGACCTGGATGCCGCCCGCGAGCACGTTGCCGCCGCCGTGGGGGACGAGAAAGAACATGTGCTCGGCGGCGTCCTCGTCGACGCAGATCAGCGCGCCGAGCGCCGCGGGATCGCGGGCGGTGAAGGCTCGCAGCGCGAGCTTCGTGATCGCAGCGACGGCGGCCTCGAGCTCGGAGACGCGCTGGGCCTGACCACGCGCGAGATACGACTGCTCGAGCCCGCGCGTGTCCTTGTCGTTCTCGGGCTTCGCTTCGGCGTGGGTCGCGCCTTCGATCGCCGCAGCATGAGCCGCCTGTGCTGCCGCGAGCTGTGCAGTGAGCTGGGCGAGCAGCTCGGCGCGAAGTGCGGTCTTGTCGAGCTTCGCGGGCACCGTGGACCTGGAACCTACCCCAGGAACTACTCGAGAACCGCGAGGTCAAGATCGCCTATCAGCCGATCGTCGATCTGCAGACCCGTCAGGTGCCGAAATTCGAACGGCGCAGATCGGGCCGCCCGCGGTCAGTCGGCCGAGCGGACAAAGCCAAGAGAATCGCCAAGGATGAATGCGGTCGCGGCGGTATTGGCCGCGGTTCTCCCGACCTTTGGTCAGGCGGGAGGCGCACGACGATGGCACATAGTAACCATGGCGCGATGCTCTCTGGGTCTGCGGTTTCGTCAGGCGGCGCGGCGGTAGTAGAAGTTGAGGAGGCCACCGAGACGCTCGCGACGCGCGACCGGCGCGGTGACAGCCCTCTCTGCCAATGTAACTGAGACACCGGCCTCCCCGAAGTTCAGTGTCGAGGGCGACCAAGGAATGCACGATGATCAATCTGATGGTGAAGCCGACCGAGGTGTCGTCGAAGGCGCGCAGGCG
>JALZOI010000991.1 GCA_030857245.1 Myxococcota bacterium | reverse complement strand
ACATGCGCGAGCACGACGCCGAGCTCGCGAGCGTCCTGACCGCATGCCTCTCGGCGGTCCTCTACAAGGTCTCCTCGCGCTCGAGCGACACCGACGGCACGTGGGTCGAGCGCAACATCCCGCGCGGCTCGGCGGCACGCTACTTCCTCCAGCGCGTCGAGCTCTTGTTCGCGGGGCTCGGCGACTTCCCGCCGGGCTCGCCGCCCGACATCTTCGAGATGGACGCGCGCAAGCTCGGCGATGTCGTGCCCGACGGCACCGCGGGCGGCATCATCACGTCACCGCCGTACGCGGGCACGTACGACTACGCGGAGCACCAGCGCCTGCGCTTCGACTTCCTCGCGCTGCGCCATCGCGAGCTCGATGCCGGCGAGATCGGTTCGCGCCGCAGCTTCGCGGAGACGAACGCGGAGGCCGAACGCTGGTGGAAAAAGGCGCTCCGCGACGTGATGGAGACGATCTCTCGCGCGCTCGCCGGCGGTACCGCGGCCGCGATCGTGATCGGCGACTCCGTCACGCGCACGCGCGCACACTACGCGCTCGACGACGTTCGCGAGGCGCTCACCGACGAGCTCGTCGTCGAAGCCTGGGCTTCGCAGCTCCGGCCCATGCTCGGGATCACCGAGAAGCGCGCGTTCGGCGATCGCCCCAAGGCCGAGCACATCATCTTGCTGCGCCGCCGCTAGTCGCTCTGGTGAAACAGCCACGCGAGCGCCAGCAACCCGGCGCCTCCGATCACGAGTGCGGCCGCGGCGGCCGGATCGCGCTCGACGCGATCGCATTGCTCGTCGCTCGGCTCGCACGTACCGGCGCCGAGCGTCGCGCCGCCGACGATCATCGCGCCGCCCCACACGCCGGTGGTCGCGGTGACGTTGACGCGACCGTTCGACGTGATGCACCCGGAGAGCAGCAGGAGAGAGAGCAAGACGGCACGCACCACCCGGCAAGGTGCAACGCCGATGCCTCGCCGGACTGCGCGATTTCTCGTCGAGAATCGCCGGCGTCACGTGGCGTCGCCGCAACACCGACGCAGCGGGGTCACGCGAATACACCCGCGGGCTCGCGCGTTCGTCACCGCGCGCGCAAGTAGACGTCGACGACGGCGCCGGTGCGCGGGCCGCTCGCATCGCGCCACTGCAGGCTGCCGCGCTCGCCTTCGCAGTTGCCGCGCGTGCAGCGCGCGTCCACCTCGTGCGCGAGCGGGATCGAGACGACGACGCGGGAGAGCCGTGACAGCTCGTCGGGCGTGCTCTTGCGATCGGCGTTCGTGTCGGCCCACAAGAGGAGCGACGCGAACGCGGCGTCGGTGCGATCGATCACGCCGTCGCGATTGTCGTCGAGCGCGGCGAGCGCCTCGAAGCCGTTCTTCGCGCCACCGGCGTCGCCGAACAGCTCGAGGCCGCTCGTGATCGCGCCGTCGCCGTCGCGATCGAGGGCGATCCACGGCGTCGCGGCGGTTGGCCAATCGGTCGCGACGGGCTCGCCGGGCCGGAACGCGAACGGCTGCGGCGTTTCCAGAAACTCGATCGGCTGTGCGTCGAACGCGACGACCAGCGGCGTCGCGCAGCCGCGGCGGCCGTTCGCGCGGAAACAGAACGCGTCGGCGCCGTCGATCTGTTCACGCGTGAGCTGCGCGAACAACGGCCGCATGGGATCGGGACGATCGTCATTCTCGCGCCGCGGCATCATGCCAGCACACGGATCGGCGCGGCGTGCGCGGCAGATCTGACGGACCGCGTGGCGCTGGTGCTTGTCGAGCGAGAGGAACCAGCGCTTCTCCGTGCCGGGCAAGCCGACGAGGTCGGGCGCGATCGGCGCGGCGGCCGGCGGTGGCGGATCGTGGGCCGTCGACGTCGAGCGCATCGACTCGAGCTCGGGGGCGTCGGGCGCGGCGAACGACGGCGGCCCCACGGGTGGCTCGGCGCGTTCGCAGCCTACGAGCAACGTCAGGATCGCGAGTCGACGCATCTGTGCGTTAACGCCTGCCGCCGGTGTTTGTTCTGCCAATTTTGAGGGCGCAAGTTGCCGGAATGCGCCGCATGCCGAGTGACATACTCTCGCGATGCGAGCACTCGCGCTCTTGGCTCTGGTCGCGTGCGGGCAAGGAGCGCATCCCACACCGGCGACCGATGCGCTCGCCGCGCGCTTTCCGCTCGCGAAGCTCGACGACAACGCGCTCTGTGATCAGCTGCTCGCACGCCGCGCCGAAGACTTCGCGATCACCGTCGATCCCGAGCCGCGCACGCGCCGCAAGGTGATCGTCAGCGACCTGC